>DBIX01000005.1 GCA_002297005.1 Cyanobacteria bacterium UBA791
CTACACATTTCTTAACATGCGTTAGCCGGTGTGAACGGTGTTGGTTTTGCGAAGGCAAAGACAAGCAGGTGAACACTACGATACCACCGTTGCGATAGCGAAGCAATCTCTGATTGCACAGGTGGATTTTACTCCGTAGTATCAGCTTTTTACTGAACGCTAAAAAATGTATGAAGAATAAATATAATTTTCCTTACTTATATAAAGTATTTTTCTGAAAATTTATTGCCTTTTAAGTTATTACTGGGTTTTGGAGATTTTTATCATCAAAAGAAATGCCCCTCACCCTTGCCCTCTCCCACAAGTGTGCGAGGGAACTAAATTTATTCTTCGTCATTAACTAATTTAAGAACGCCGCCATTTTTCGTAATCATTTTATTCGTAATCTTGTAATCATTCAAAAGCTCAACATTACCCTCTTTTTTAATAACTTTATCAAAATTTTTCATCCTTGTTGAATAATACCAAAAGTTGTTATATTCAGTAGGAAAAGATGTTTTTGAATCTAATTTATACAACAATTTACCATTTTTCTTTTCAAATGGAGCTACAATTTTATTTTTCATTTCAACCTCGTAGGTATAAAACAAAAAGTCAGGCAACGCCAAATTATCCACTACAATTAAATCATCAGTATTTAAATTTTCTTCCAAATACTGCGTTAAATCTCTTGCCTCAGACGGTTTATAATTCACAGAAACAGGAACAAGTGACAACAATATAAAAATCAAAACTAATCTTGACTGGAAATTTTTCTTTTGAACAAGCAAAGTAAAAACCATTGAAAGAATGATAATTGTATAAGGTAGCAAAAATATCATAAATCTTTGGTATGCTGGATACAAATGAAACTGACTAAGAGCAATAGTAACAATAAAAGTCCACATTATAAAAGAAATTTCAAACTTCTTTTTTTCAGCCATAAAATAAATAATACCAACAACTAAAGCAATTGAGGTAATCATTATTGCAAAAGGTATTTCGTTGTTAAAGAAATATGCAACAGGAATAGTCAAATGACTAAATTCGTTTGCGAAAAAGTCTGTCATAAATTCTCTATAAAAACTTGAAATATTCAAATAGTAAATTGCAAATATTACATAATTTAAAATCATCGGAGCAAGTAAAATTAGCCATTTTTTTACATCTTTTTGAGAAATCAAAAGAGTCAACATTCCAACTGCAACAACGATTATAGATGTAAACGAACACCAAACTGACATAGTAAGCCCGACACCTACTAGTAAAAGTTTTTTCCAACTCCAAGATTTCAAATCAATTTTCAAAAAAGCCCAAAATATCAATATTGCAAAGAAAACATCTAAAACATAAGGCTTAAATTCTGAACCAAAATATGCCATTTTAGGATTTATTGCAAGCAAAAACATCCCAAAATTTATAGCCATAGGATTATCGTCAAAAATTGTTTTTAACAAATAATAAAAAGGGATTAATGTAACACAACTGACAACTAGAGGAATAAATCTGAAAACCAATTCAGATGTACCAAAAATTGAAACCAACAATTTTGTTAATACAAGAAAAACAGGTGGTGCAACTTGTTGAAGATGCAATACCCCTAATAATTCAGAATATTTCAACGTAATAACATTATATGCAAGTGCAGATTCATCAAACCAAAAAGACGGATTTTGAAGATACGCATACACACGAAAAATTACGCCTAAAATTATTACGAAAGGTAGAAATATACTACCAGCTTTTTTATAATTTTCTTCCATGTAGTGAATTATACCATTTGAAGACGAGAATTGTCCATTTTTGTATTATAATGTTTACCAAGAAAAAGAGGTATAAAAATGTTAAATTTAGTAGCAATCTTTTTTGGTGGCGGAATTGGTGCTATTGCAAGATATTTAATAAGCCTAAATATTGTGAAAATTTATGGAGAAATGGATTTACCAATAGCAACATTTTCAATAAACATTTTAGGATGTTTCCTATTGGGCTTTTTATACATTCTTTTCTTAGAAAAAACAAATGTAAATAATGCGGTAAGTCTGGCTTTAACAGTTGGCTTTTGCGGAGCGTTTACAACTTTTAGCACATTCTCTCTTGAGATTTTTAAACTTATTGAATCACAACAAATTATTCAATCCTTATTGTATATAATCCTAAGTGTAGTAATTGGACTATTATCCGTAATAATCGGAATACAATGTGCAAGATTTTTAATTTCTAACAATTAATAAAAAAGAGGGGCGAAGTGACAAGTCACTTCGCCCCTCTTTTAAACTTTGTTAATCATCGCCAAGATTTAATGTAGCAATTGTTTGCGTTTTGGCTAAATGTTTTGCAGAAAAGCCCTCTGGCATTTGGCAATATTTTTTCTTTGGAACAATTTTATTACCTGTTCTTCCCGTATCACCTTCCCATTCTTCAAAATGTTCTTTATAGTGATATTTTGATTCTTCTGAATCAACAGTTTTAGTCTTTGTTGGTGTTTTGTGAACAGATTTACGAGTCGTAATTTCTACGTCCTCTTTTCCAAATCGTTCTTTATGAGTTGTTGATTTAATTGTATCTTTAACTGGATTTCCGGCATCGTCTGTATAAGTTCTTACTGCGACTTCCCATGTTTTACCAGCATCGTCAACTTCTTTTGTAACTATTTCATGAGCCTTGTAAGTTTTTCCGTCATCACCTTTAACTTTAACCTCTTTTTCACTTATAATCGTAGGTTCAGCTTTTGTATCACCTGAAAAAATTGAATTATTAGCCTCTTGAGGTTTTTCAGAAGCTGAAGATTTAGCAATATTACTTACATTTTGAATAGCACCAATTTCATTAATTTGAACCATATTGTAGACTCCTAAAATTTTCAAACTTTTAAGTATATAAAACACGATGAAAAATAAAATTTACTTAATTTTTAAAAATTTTAAAATTTATTACAAAAAAGAGATGCGAAGTGACAAGTCACTTCGCATCTCTCAAAATTATCAAAGTCTATAACTTAAGAGTTATAAATTATTGACCATAAGCTCTTGTTGTAACTTTTTTGAAACCAAGAATGTTTTTTGTAGCTTGGTCAGCGTGTGATAAAGCTGAGATTCTACCATTTGACATAGCTTGTTTTACTGAGCAGTTACCTAATGCAACGATACCGAAGTATGATGTGCAAGTAGCTGTACCAACTTTAGCTGGGTTAACTGAACCTGAACCTAATAATTGGTGAGTTGTGTCTTGGTATACAAAACCAAATGGTTCTGAAGCTAATGCTGGCATTGTTAATAAGCCTAATACACCTAAAGTGCTAAGTAATTTTTTCATGTGTTTCTCCTTTCAATAAATATCCCAACATGAAGTAATTAACTTGAATAAAAATTCAAGTTTATATTATCGTAGCACGGTAACAAGGCATGGGTTAAAATGTTACTTTATTTTTTACAAATGTTCAAAAATTTCTTTTGCAATTTTTTCATATTCAGACGGTTCAAAATGTAAACCATCAAAAGTCGACGGAGTTGCAACATTATTCAAATCAATAAATTCACAACCATATTTTTTTGAAATTTCAGAATATATTTTTGAAAGATGTTTTGATTTTTCTATAGAAGTTTTGTCAAAAAGTGTTGAAAATATTGGACTTTTTAAAACGTTTTCCGTCAAATTTGTTGGTGAAACTAAAATTATTTTTGCATTTTGCAAACCTTTTTGGGCAATTTCTACCAAATTTGACATGCCCGCAAATATGTCTTCATCAGATACTTTATATTGAAATTGCAAATCATTAACCCCAATTGCAAGAATAACAATGTCTATATCCGGCTGTAATAGTTCAGGAAGAATTTTATATCCTGTAAACATTTTACCAGCAGGATTATCAGAAAAAGCTGTTCTGTTATTACACCCAGCCTCTATAATATGGAATTTTTCACCGCAAAGAAATTGTAAAATCCCAGTCCAACGAGAGTTTTTATCAAATCTTGAACCGTCTTTAGGGTTAAAGCCAAATGTGTTACTATCACCAAAACATAAAACTTTTTTCATAGAACTATTATAGCAGAAGTTTCGCCGTTTACACTAAAAAGCAAAAATAAAAAATGTAAAAAATTTTTAAATTTTAATTATTACATTGCTAGTATTTTTTTTGGTGATATAATTAATTTCAAATTGGAGTACTATAAGATGACATTATTGAAAAAGATTGATTCACCATACGATTTAAAAAAGCTTTCACTTAGTGAAATGACTGAATTAGCAGAAGAAATCAGAAATGGTATATTAAACAGAGTAAATAAAATTGGTGGACATTGTAGCCCTAATTTAGGTATTGTGGAAGCTACTATTGCTTTACACTATGTTTTTAACTCACCTATTGATAGATTTATATTTGATGTTTCACACCAATGCTATACACATAAAATGTTAACAGGTCGTAAATCAGGTTTCATCGGCGATATAATGAAAAATATTTCAGGGTTTTTCAACCCATCAGAATCTGAGCATGACTCATTTGTATTAGGTCACACTTCTACATCACTTAGCCTTGCATCTGGTGTAGCAAAAGCTCGTGACATAAATGGAGATAACTACAATGTTATTGCTCTAATTGGTGACGGCTCATTAAGTGGTGGTGAAGCATTTGAGGGCTTAAACAATGCTGCAATGCTAAATAGTAATTTTATTATCATCGTTAATGATAACGAAATGTCTATTTCTGAAAACCAAGGGGGCTTGTACCAAAACTTAAGAGAATTAAGAGAATCTAATGGCACATGCCAAAACAACTTCTTCAAGACTTTTGGTTATGAATATCATTACCTAGAAAATGGTAATAATCTTGAAGAATTAATCGAATTATTCAATAGTGTTAAAGATACTAACAAACCTGTAGTTCTTCACATCCATACTTTAAAAGGTAATGGATATACTCCGGCAGAAGAAAACAAGGAAATGTTCCATAATACAGTATCTGGTAGAATCAACGGTAAGACTCCAATTATTCCAAACAACTTGCCAGAAACTTATGGTAGCATTACAACTGATTTTATCTTGAAGAAACATGAACAAGACAAATCTATCGTTGCAATTACAGCAGCAACTCCTGGTGGCGTAAGCTTTACAAAAGATTTCAGACAAAAAATGGGCGATGCTTACATCGATGTAGCAATCTCTGAAGAACACGCAATGGGATTTACATCAGGCTTAGCTAAAAATGGTGCAAAGCCTATTTTTGCCGTTCAAAGTTCTTTTGTTCAAAGAACTTATGACCAAATTTCACAAGATATTGCTCTTAACAATTCACCTGTAACAGTAATTGTTCATTGTGGCGGTATGTCAGGAATCGATATGACTCACTTAGGAACATTTGATATTTCTATGATTAGCAATATTCCTAATATTGTTTATCTTGCACCAACTAATAAAGAAGAGTACTTGAGCATGCTAGATTGGTCAATTGAACAAGTTGAACATCCAGTATTTATTCGTGTTCCTCTTGGTGAACCTGTTGTTTCAGGTAAAGTTGACAAGACAAATTACTCAGAATTGAATAAATACCAAGTAGTAAAAAGTGGTTCTGATGTTGCAATCGTAGGATTAGGAACATTCTTTAAACTTGGCGAAAAAGTATATGATAGATTAAAACAAGCTGGATTTAATCCAACTCTAATCAACCCTAAATTCATTACAGGTCTTGATGAAAACTTATTAGAAGACTTAAAAGACAAACATAATATTGTAATTACTTTAGAAGACGGTATTCTTGATGGAGGTTTCGGTCAAAAGATTGCAAGTTTCTATGGTGATTCTGAAATGAAAGTATTGAATTACGGCGGTAAAAAAGAATTTACTGACAGAGTAAAAGTTACTGATTTATACGAAAGATATAGATTAACACCTGACTTAATCTTTGAAGACGTTATGAGATTACAAGCAGGAAATCTTCTTTACGCATAACTAAAAAAATATGATAAATAATAAAAAATGAACAACTAGTAAAGATACTTAGTTGTTCATTTTTTATTTATGTTTTTTGTTACAATAAATCATTTTACCTAATGCACCGCCTACGTTTTGACTATGATAACTTATAGCATGTTCTGCGTCATCATGGTAATCAATAATATGTTTATGCATTGTTCTTTCAAGAGCTATCAAGGCTGAATTATAATCATATTCTGCAACAACGTATTCTTTTAAAGAGTCAAAATATAAACTTCTTGCAGTTTCCAATTCTATTTGAGAAGATTTGTTATTAAAATAATTGTCCCTTGTTAATTTTAGGTTATTTGAAGCATTTTTTAGTTGTGCTTTTTTAATTGGAATTTCAGCATTTGTTCTATTAACAACATTTAAACTCTTTCTTACTGCAAAATATAAATTTGACTTAAATGTTTTAATTTGAGTTTCAGCTAAATTTACTTCTGCAATGGCTCCTTTCACATCAAACTTTTGTCGCATTGCATTTATTGAGGCAGATAAGGTTGCTCCTAAACTTAATCCGTTATTTTTTGCCTCATTAGAATTTATGAAATCATATCCAGCACCTAAATTTATTTCTGGATAATAATTTCTTTTTACATATAAAAGAGCTTGCTTCATTGCATCTCTTGTTGAAACAAGTGCTTTTATATCAGGAGAATTTTCATACGCAATTTTTATAGCATCGTCATAACTATAATTTGGATGCTTAAAGATAGTATCATCTTTGTAAATTTTATCAAATTTTTTGATTGTCAGGTAATTAAATTTATTATCTATAACAGAATCAATATCAAAAGTTTGAGTTTCATAAATATTGTATTTTGGAGCATCTTCAAAATACATAGAATTATTCAAATTTTCAACGGCATTTTTATAAATATTCTCTTTTTCTAAAAGAATAGATTTTATTTTTAAAAGCTCAGTATTTGCATAAGCTAAATCAACATTTGTCCTTTTATTTTGTTTTACTAGACTTTTAATCTCTTTTATAGTTTCTTCTTGATACTTGTAATTCATTTTTTGAATTTCGTATTCAGCTTTTGCTTCTAATAATTTATAATAATGAGTTTTTATATCAAAAACCGTTGTACAAACAGAATCTAGGAACTCATATTCAGCAGAAATTGCTAAAAATTGTTCCATACGAATATTTGCAAGAGTTTTACCAAAATCAAAAATCATCATTTGCAAAGTAACTCCAACAGTTGGAATTTCTCGATAATTTTTCAAATAATTTTCTGTATTAGAATTATATTTTTGTGCAATACCAACCCCTGCCGAAAATTCAGGGAAATATGTCGACTTTGCTTTTCCAACATTTGACTTTGCTATTTCTAATCTATAAGCATATTCTTTTATGATAGGGCTACGTTCCAATCCGATTGCGACACAATCTTTTATAGATAAATAATCACCTGTTTTTACAATCTTTGCTTGTTCATGATGGTGATGGCCACAGCAATCTACATGTTCAGAGTGTTCTTGAATAGCAGAGCACTTGATTGAAGAAAACATAAATAATAAAAGCAATAATAAAACCTTTTTCATATCTTTATATTCTCACAAAAAAATTTAATTTAAATATAGGATGTGCATATTTTTCTCATAATTAATAATAAAAATAAGGAACGAGGAAAGTAAAATGACAGCCGGAATAGAATTTAACAAGAGCTACACATCTAGCTATATTATGATGCCATTACAAAAAATGAAAGATGAAAATGGAAAGACACTAGTAGTTTGCTCTTCAGATAAAGAATTAGACGCAAAAATCAACGCAAGAAATTCAATGCAAAACCTTGACGAACTACGTCAGGCTGATTCTGATGGCGACGGCATTTTAACTTTAGACGAAATAAAAAATTGCAAAAATAAATCAGAGTTTATGGAAAAATTAGAACAAGCCATGACAAAATTTAACTCTAACCCAAATCGAGATTACACAAAAAACCTTTTTGAAGACTGGGTATAACTTACCCTCGCCAAAAATAAAAGATGAAAAATAGATAATTCGGTGAGGGTTCGCTTAAAACTTATTACTTCATAGTTTATGCTATAATTATTCTGCTATGAAAAACTTATTCGAGATATTAATATACAAGCTTATATATTTTATTAAATACATTTTTGTTTGTTTATTTTCTACAAAAGAAAATCGAAGAAATTTTAGAAAACAGCAGAAAATGCTTATGCCTAAATTTGGCGATAAACCAATAAAATACGGTAATGGAAACCAAATACAAATAATATGGCAAGATAATAAAACAACAACTAACCCTAAATATATCAACAATTTATCAATATCTTTTTGGGGTAAAAATAATAAAATTAAATTATATGCTCCTATTGTATTCTATTCGTCATATATTTCAGCCTATGACGACTGTGATATAACAATAAGAACATCTCCTCAAATGAAAATTAAACTCCACGCATATAAAAATTCTACAGTAGATATTGGCGAATATGTTCAAATAGGTTCTGCTTTTATTCAAATGATGAACGAAAAAGGAACAAGCTTGGAAATAAAGAAAAATGCAGTTTTGGCAACTGATGTAAAAATATGGACGACTGATACGCACTCAATTTATGACAAAACTTCAAACGAATTACTAAATGCAAGCAAAAATAAAGTTGTACTTGGCGAACATTGTTGGATATGCGACGGAGCAGTTCTTTTAAAGAATGCTCAAATTCCTGACGAATCAATTGTCGGAAATAGTAGCGTTGTAACCTCAGCTTTTGATACGCCAAACATAGTTATTGCTGGAAATCCAGCCAAAGTCGTTAAACAAAATATTTATTGGGCTGGCGGATCTATAAATTAATCTTCGATTGGTAGGGTTCTCATCCCTGTTTTAATTTTTACATAAAAAAAATGGGCTTTCGCCCATTTCTTTTAAATTCGGAGACGCAGGGATTGTCTTGTTCACTCGCATTAAACGGCAATTCCGAGTTTTGCTCTCGTGATTTTATCACTATCGCAAAAGCTCTCCAGCCTCTGCTCGTTCACGCTCGTACCCTTGACCAATGTAACCTAACGCATGGTTTGATTTTTTCTAACAGATAGTTTGATTATTTAGGTCAGTATAAGAAAAGTTTTATATCTCAAAAATATTAACAATATTTCCGTGTTGTTTTACAATTTCAATTAAATCCCCTATTTTTACCCAAACTGTCGAAGTATTGTCATTAGGATGAACCCCGATTATCTTTGGTTCTTCAAAAAATTCTTTGTCAAGAAAAAGTTGAACTTTATGTTCTTTATCATTTAGGATACCAAAAGGTGTGACTGAACCAGGAATTAATCCTAGAAGTTCTAACAAATCGTTATCAGATGCAAAAGACAAAGAACGGGTGTTATATTTTTGTTTAAACTCTTTTAAGTCAACTCTTTTATCACCTTTGACTGTTATCAAATAATAATTTCTTTTCTTGTCGTCACGTACAAATAAATTTTTGGCATCACAAGTTGGATACGGCAAATCCACATCTGAAATTTCTGACATATTAAAAACAGCTTTGTGTTCTGTTGTTTCGTACCAAATATTATTTTCTTTCAGGAATATGTAAATTTCATTTTTATTCATATCTATATGCTATCACAAAATTTTATACTATTGTAAAGTAACACTTGTTTTCTTTATCTTTAGTCATGGTATTAAGAAGAATAACTCTGAATCAGAAGAAAGGGAACACCAATTCCGACCTTTGTGTCAGTTTTTAATCAATAATTAGTTAGCAAGTCTTAAACCAATCGTTCCAAGAATAATTAATAAAATAGATGCTATTTTCAAAAAACTTATAGATTCGTGTAAAAATACAATTCCAATCATACTAATTAATAATATTCCTAAGGACCCCCAAATTGCATAACCAACACTCATATCTATCGTTTTTAAGGCAAAGGAAAGAAATAAGAAACAAAGAATATAAGAAATTACAGTTCCAATTGATGGTAATAAAACAGAAAATCCATTTGATAGCTTTAATGCAGTTGTTCCAAGTGTTTCAAAAATAATTGCAAGTATTAAATATACCCAGTTCATAATATTTCTCCTTTTTTAATAAAGATAACAATTTATAGATAAAAACAAAACATTTATCAAGATGTTGAATAATTTTAAAATCTGTGCGCAAAATAATACTAGAATTCAGAGTGAAAAAAATTGGTACATAGATTCTGACCTTGAGTTTTTTTGAAATTAATTAGTAATTTTCATTCCACAGAAAATTTGAAAAAATTTTTTCCTAATTTTTCGGCACTCTTTCGGAGCAAAATTTCAAAATGGACTGCCCGAAATAATCACACCATCCGTTAGTCCGCAAAATGAGTATTTTGGAGTAGTTTGAATTACGAATGGTAATATTATTTCCTACCCCTCAAACGCCATATTTAAGCCAAAAACCCTAAAAAATCGCACCATCTGTAATAATCAAAGCACTCAATAAAATACACCTTGACCAATCTTCGATTGGTAGGGTTCTCATCCCTGTTTTAATTTTTACATAAAAAAATGGGCTTTCGCCCATTTCTTTTAAATTCGGAGACGCAGGGATTCGAACCCTGGATACAGATTGCTCCATATAACACCTTAGCAGGGTGCCGCCTTCAGCCAACTCGGCCACGTCTCCAAGATATTATTTAATTGTCATGTCTATATCATATCATAAACTTGATATTTTTTGTTTTTTGTTAACCTTTGTTAATTTTATCCTTTTTATTCCCTCTATATTTATAGTATTATTTATTTATGAACTTAGATGCATTTATAGATAGCCTACTATCACCAATAGCCGATAAAATATCAGGAATTATATTTTCTTCTATCACAATTAATGGTGTGAAAGTTGAATTTTTGATTGCCCTACTTATGTTTGCAGCAATTTATTTTACTTTCAGATTAAGATTTATCGGATTTTGGGGTTTTAAACATGCCCTACGTCTAATCGCAAACAAATTTGAACATAGAGATTTAATCAAACGTAAAAAGAAAGGTGAAGTTTCATCTTTCCAAGCTCTTAGTGCAACAATTTCATCCTCTGCCGGAATAGGTAATGTCGCAGGTTCTGCAGCTGCAGTATCTGTCGGCGGTGCTGGTGTAATCTTTTGGATGATTATTGCCGGTTTATTTTCTATGGCTCTTAAATTCTCTGAAGTTCTTCTTGGCGTAAAACTTCGTGAGGTTCACCCTGACGGCACAACTGCTGGTGGACCAATGTATTACATATCAAAAGGTTTAAAAGGTAAAATCTTAGGCAAAATTGCCCCTCACCTTGGTAAAATCTACGCATTCTGTTCAGTTCTTGCAGTTATCGGAGGTTGGAACTTATTCCAAATCAACGCTATGACAACTCAAATTACAGAAGTAACAGGTGGCGAGGCTAGTATCTTCGCTAACAACAGTTGGATACTTGGTCTTATCGTTGCAACAATAACATGGGTTACAATTATCGGCGGTATAAAATCTATTGGTAAATTTACAGAAAAAGTTACTCCAATAATGTGTATCCTTTATCTAACAAGTATTTTAATAATCACATTAATAAATTTTGAAAATATTCCTCACACAATACACACAATCATCGTAGAAGCTTTTCATCCACGAGCAATGGCTGGCGGAATGTTTGCTTGCATGCTTTGGGGATTTAGAAGAGCAATGTTTGCTAACGAAGCTGGTCTAGGTACTGCCCCAACTGCTTTTGCAGCCGTAAAAACAAGTAAACCAGTAGCCCAAGCCTTTATAGCCATGCTTCAACCCTTCGTAGATACTTGTATCGTAGGGGTTTCAACAGCATTCGTTATTGTTGTAACTGGGGAATATCTTCATGTACACGGAATTGCTGGTATTGAATTAACGTCAAAAGCTTTTGCAACAGCGTTTCCATTCTTCCCAATTTTATTAACTATCATGGCAAGTTGTTTTGTAATGGGAACAATGCTTTGCGGTTCATACTATGGTTTACAAGGGTGGCATTTCTTAGTTGGGGAATCAAAGTTCAAAACAAGATTTTTCCAATTACTTTACTGCATTTGTATCGTAATTGGTTCAGCAATGAACTTCAAAAGTATTATTAACCTATCAGATGCCGTAACTCTATTTATGGCAGTTCCAAACTTGTTTGCATTATTCATTCTCTCTAATGTAGTCGTTAAAGAGGTTAAACGTTATTGCAAAAAATATGACGTAGGTCTATTTAGCGAAATCAAAGACGAACCTTACGACGAAGATAAAGATGTGGAATAGCGGATTTTCGGTAGAGTGAAGTGAACAAAGTGAACGGAACTCGAAAGAGCAAATAGCCTGATGAAGTGCTAATTTGCGTAAGCAAATTAAAACGAAATTAAAGGCTATGCGTACCCGAATAATCCAAGATAAAGATTTGGATTGTTTCGCTAACGCTTGCAATGACATATAGACTTCACACCGGCTCTCGCTTTTTGCTCCTGTCAAATCACAGATTTGAAACGTCGCTTTCGTAGTGTTCGCCTGCTTGCCACACTGACCGTGTGTCAACACCGCTCACACCGGCTCTCGCTTTATTTCTTAAATGAGTCGCAAATCAAATCTTTTTTTCTAAAGACATCTTTAACCTTGTCTACTACGACATTTTTATCCATGTCCTCTAGTTCTTTTTTCATTATTGCTTTTTCTAGGACTACTTTATTATAGATAGAAGAGCAAGTTTCGGATTTATCTACGTGTAACTTTAATTTTGCTAATTGTTTTTCTTTTTCTTCAATGGATTTTTTTAAATCTTTTTTCTTAATTTCTTTTTTGTTCATAGTATTAGAATAATATTTTTAATTTGAATTTTTATCACTCTTTTGGTGTATTTAATTAAAAACATTCCTACCCAAAAAGTTGATTTTTGAAAAAATTTAATTTACATTCTTAATAATTATTTATATTTATTATACATCTGGGTTTAGATTTGATAGAATAAAATATATAAATAGCATTATAGGAAGAGAAATATAAAATGGCAGATATAAACGTTGAAAGACTAACTGAAAAGTTGTCGCAACTTGGCGATATACTTGACGGAATTAGAACGCAGAACGCATTAAACATTGATGGTACAAACAGAACACTTAATTCTGTAACAGAAAAACTTGCAAAATTAGATGACCTTTCAACTGACGAATGTTCTACTTTAATCACTTCTCTTATCGGTGAATTAAAGAAAAATCTTGATGACAAATATTCTCTTCTTAATATCAAATTTACTGAAATTGAAGCTCAATTCAAAGATTTAATCAAATTAAATGAAAGCAATATTGAACAAAATCAAATTAAAGAATTGTTTGATATTATTTCAACAAATATGAATATCTTCTCAAAACAAGTTATGTCACAAGGAGATATTTTAAACGAAATTACCCTAAGAATTGAATCCTTGAGAATGGAATCTTCTGATTACCGTGATACTGCCAAGACAATCTCTTCTATAAAAGCTGAAATCGAAAAATTTAATAACGGTTTTGAAAGTATTGTAATCAACATCAATTCTAGTTTTGAAAAAGTTGCAGAAGAACTTAAAAAACAAAGCATTGAGGATTTAAGACTAAAAGTCGAAGATATGACAATGACAATGAATGCTGTCATTTCAACAGTTCAAATCTTTGACCAAAAAAACAAATATCTTGAAGAATTGCTTAATCAAATTTCTACAAAAGAAGATATTGAAAGAGCAAGACAAACCATGAACGCTATCATTGAGCAAAACAAGGAATTAACAGATAGTGTTAATAATCTTGCAAGTGTTAGTGATTATGATGGTTTAGTTTCTCAACTTAATGATGCTAAAGGTTTGATAGAAAATTCAAACCAAAAACTTATCAATGATTTAACAAATTTAGAAGTTACTGTTAAAAACATTTTATCAATCGAAGATTTTGAAATCTTTAAAAAAGATGTTTCTAAATTAATCTACGAGGTTATCGAATCAACAAATGTTGTAAGAGGTGAGGTTTTAGGTACAACTTCTGAAATCAGAAACCTTATAACAGTTATGAACTCTCTTGATTTCAAAACTATTTTTAACAAGGTTTTGAACAACTTAACAGGTTTAGAAAGCAACATCAAAACAACAATTTACGAAGTAATAAACAAAATTACTCAAGAATCAGAAAGCTTAAACACAAGATTATCTGCTGATTTAGGCGGAAAATTGGATGTTATCAACGACAACATTTCAAAAATCCCTGGATACACAACAGAAAAAATCACAACAACTTTAAACGAATTATCAAACAAAATGTCAATGATCCAATCTGATGTAAAAGAGGCAAACAACCTTTACACAGAAAGTTTTTCATCAAAATATGACATTTTGGCAGACAAATTAAACACAACAAACGTAACTCTTGATACAATTTCAAGTTTAGGTATCAGCTCATTAAAATTCAACATCGACGACTTATCACAAAAACTTGAACAAACAAAAGATTACTTATCAGAAAGCACAAAAGATAGCTACAACGACATTTTAGACAAAATGAAAACTTTAACAAAAGGTTTAGAACTTTTAGACGACAAAATTTCTAAACCAAACAACGAGGCTATCGAGGTTGTGCTAACTAAGGTTGCAGAATTAACAAGAAAAGTTGAAGACTTCAATATTAATATTGAAAAAGTTGAATTTGCAGAAAATATCAACAGATTAAAAGAAGTATTAAACTTCATGCCTGAAATCATCAAAGAAAGTATCAAAAAAGACTTTACAACAACTATTGAAACTGATATTGCGACAAGAATTGATGATTTAGAAAGCCTTGTTTCAAACATCACAACTGAATATTCAAATTCATTAACAGATTTCAAAACAAAAGTCGCTGATTCTATTGATATTATCAAAGAAAACACAGAAACAAGTGACATTAAATTAAACAATACAGTTTTTGAAATCAACGCTATGAAAGCGGAAATTCAAAAAATCTATCTTGAATTAACAAAAATGACAGAAGACCAAAGTCAAAGATTTGTAGATGTTCAAGATAATACAGTTAACAGAATTGAAGAGCTTTTAAGCAGCTTATCAAATATTTCTGTAAATGCACAAGAGGGAACTCTTCAAACTTCATCCGTAGATTACAAAATTTTATCAGACAAATTAGATAGCGTTCTTGAAGCAATCAAAAATAGACCTCAAGCACAAATTGAACCTACATTTGAAAATGCAGATTCAAACTATTCTGATGAATTGAGCGAGGATGCTTATTTAAGAATTGAAGCAAAATTAAATAAGGTAAAAGATCAATTAAACTTCAATTCTATGAACTTCTTTGAATCAATGAAAGATAATACTCATTTGATTTTAGAAGAACTTGAACCTATTAGAGATAGACTAAAATCATTTGCTGATGAAGATTATCAAACCTTGATGAATGATTTTAAAATCCAACTTGAATATTTTACAAACAAGTTAAAATCATTATTCAACGAAGTTGAGGGAACAGAAAATTCAAACATTTTGAACAACTTATTTGCGGGTTTAGCATCACTAAACGGTAAAATGGAAGATGTTGAAAATGGACTTAAAAATTTAACACAAAACGGAGTAGCAGTAGCACCAAGCCAAGGTCAAGTTGCACCAGTTGATGTAAATATTGATAATTCTAATATCGCAAATCTTGCAGATACTTTGAGAACACTTAATGCATCTAATATCGTTGAACTTACAAAGGGTATGGATGCTATCAACAAAAAACTTGATTTACTAGCAGCTCAAGAAAAAGAAGTTGATTTCTTGTCACCAGAAAAAGGTATTGAACAACTTTCTAAATTAAATGAAATTATTAGTGTTGAAAAATTAAACGCATTAAACAAATTAAATTTATTAGATAAACTGGAAACTTTGAATGTTTTAGATAACATCGATAAGATTCCTCAAATCAACACTTTCTTAGAACTTCAAAATCAATTAAAAGATATTATTATTGCACTAGACCAAAAAATTAATGCTTTCTACAAAAATATGGAAGGTATTGATAGATTATCAACAGATATAAAAGAAAGTTTTGAAGCTTCTAAAGAAGATATGTTGAAAAATACTTTAAAAGTATTTGAACAAATTTCTTTTGTTGAAGAAGCAGAAGACATTAAAGATTACATAGCTGATAGCGTTGTAACAGAATTGAAATCTGTATCTGAAGTTTTAGGCGAAAACGTTAAGGAAATCAAAGGTTTAAAACACGTAATCAATTCTAGTAACCCTCTTGAATATTCTGAACTTGAGGGAGATTTCCAAAATATTCAATTAGCTTTCGATAGATTAAAAGTTGAAAACATAGCACCTTTAGTAGAAGGTCTTCAATCAATCAAGGAACAAATCAATATTCTAAAAACAGGTACGACTATTGATGATGGCTATTCTTACACAATGCAAGATATTGAATCAGATATTGCGAAATTAAGAATGGCATTGAATGAAATCCAAAACGATGGAAGAGTTGACGCTGTTGCACAAAACATTGAACAATTAGTAAACTTCTTAGACGGCTTAAAATTTGACTTTACTCGTGAAGATATGGGCAATATGCAACGTCATATTACTCACATGGCAGACGAGTTAACAGATTTGTCATCAAGAACAAATAAATTAATTTTAACATCTGAAGATTCAAGAAGTGATATTAAAAATACAGTTCTTAGATTTGAACAATTCTTGAGCCAAATTTATAACAACATCAAACCTATCGCTGATATGAATATGAGCGTTAAGTTAGAAGCTGTTAATGAACTTGTTGATAGAATTTCAAAAACAACAGAAACACATGCAAAATTAATTACAAATATCAATGAAAAAATTGATGCAGTAGAAAATAATGTTATTGAAAACATTAGAGAAATGAAAAAATTAATGCCACAGTCAGGTTCTGTAATCGGTGTTCTTGAAAGAAAATTTGAAGAACAAGAAGAAAGACTTGCCTCAATGGAAGAAAAGCTTAACGAATTTATGGAAAGCTTTGATGCTAAAGGTGATGGTGAACTTGGTAAGAAAATCAACAACATTGATAAACAATTAGCAAAATTGAATAAGAGCATTGAAAAAGTTACATCTTATGTAGACGAGGAGTAATATATGAGTAATTGCGTAGTTGTATATTGCACAGTTCCAACAAAAAACGATGCCAAATCTATTGCTAAAATTTTGCTTACTCAAAGACTTGCGGCGTGCATAAATATTGTAGAAAAAGTACAGTCAATCTTCAGTTGGCACGATGAAATCTGCGAAGAAAAAGAACTTTTATTAATGATTAAAACAAAAAGAATTCTTTTTGATAGATTAAAAACTGCAATAAAAATGGTTCACCCATACAATATCCCAGAAATCATTGCAGTACCTATTGAAGAAGCTGATAGTGAATATTTAGAATGGATAAATACAGAAACAGCAGACTAAAAGAACTTGTTGATTTCATTAAAAATCAAGGTCTTATCGTCAATATGAACACGAAAGCTCGAGGACATTTGGGCTTTTTTACTAATGGAAGAATTGATATTTCTAAAAATACTCCTGAAGAAAGAATTATTCCAACTCTTCTTCACGAATACTCGCATTATATCCATTCGCAGATAGAAGAAAATATTGTAAAAACAGGAGGTTCTTTAGAAGTACTTTTTAATACAGAAGAAAACATTGAAGAAATTTTTAAGGAACTTGTTGAAGTAACGCATTTTATAGACGAAAATTCTTTGCATAAAAAACTCTCTTATCACCAAGAATTGATTAAAAACAAAATAAAAGAACTAGATAAAGAAGTAAAAAAAGAATATCCTAAGTTTCAACGCTCTAAGAAGTTTAAAGAACTGGATAAAATTGTTAGAAAATCAAATGCTAAATACTTTTTAAGATACGATAGAGTAAAAATCAAAGGCTGGTTGTTTCAAAAACCCAAAATTTATGCGATAGAAAATATTGAACGTGATTTTCCAGAACTGAAACCGTCTGTAATTGCATTTATTAGACTAAAATCTTATCAAAAAAAACAAACAAGAATAGCTCAACGAATAAACAAATTGAACAAATACTACGAAAGACCAACAGAACTCTTTGCAAGATTTATTGAGGGACTATACGAAAACAAAGAAAGCATTAAAGAGCTTGCACCACACTCAACAGAAAAATTTTTTGAACTCTTAAATAAAAATTACTATAAAAATTTGAAAGAAGTATTTACTACTATTGTAAAAATATGTTAAAATAAGTTGTTATTTTAACAATTAAAAATTTGTTTTAACTTTAAATAAATAACACACATAATATAAGGAGCGAAACATGTTAGACAACAATAATATCAATATCGGTGGCGTAAGATTTAATAAAAATGATGTACAAAAATCAGAAGTTATTAAACAAGACGGCAAAGAAATGAATAGCGTCTTCTTAAACGACGGTACACAAGTTGTATATCCAAACCAAAAAGCTGAAAATGATGCAAGCATTATGCAAAAAAATGGTACAAAATTTGAATGGGTACCAAATGATAGAAGTAACAATGCGGCATATAAATCAGTTGCAAAAGAAGATCCATCTTACAAAGAAACAACCTTCAATAAATTAGAAGGGGCTCAAATTACTGGTACTAAAGGTAAAGATGATTATAGATTAAATGACTGTAAGGACACACATGTTGACATTTCTCAAGATGACGGCATAAAAGATAACGTCTTTGCTAATAAAAATTCTACTGGTATTACTGTAGATAAAGCAGATGGCGACAAGGCAAAAATTAAAAATAAAAACTAAAGTTAATCGATAGTTAATTTATAAAAGAAGTCCACCCAAAGTGGACTTTCTTTTTAAACAAAATAAATTGTAAAATATACACTTGCTTTTTTAATATTCTCGTGCTACACTCATAACACAGATTATACGTAGGCAAGGAGAAATATACATGATTCAACCAGTTAATGCAATTACAGCCCCAAAATCTTTAAAAGCAGTTCAACCTGTTACAAAAGTTTCAAAACAAAACAAAGAAGTTGAAACAAATGCAATTGATAAAAGACAAAGTGATGAAGTATTAGTACACCTAAAATACATCGGAAATCAATTACAAGGTATTTTAAATGCAAAAGCTGGTAAAGAAGTAAAAGTTTTAAAAACAGCAAATGTATTAGAAAATGACGATAAAAGAACTCCAGCTCAAAAACAAAAAGATGATGAAATTGTTGAATTAGGTTACATCGGTGACGTGTTAAAAAAAATCAACGATGTTGAAAACGGTAAATTAGAAGAAAAACCTAGCAAACAATCAAAAAGAGTTAGAGTATAATTTTTAACAATACAAAAGAAAGAGGCTACATTCAAAATTAAATGTAGCCTCTTTCTTTGTTTTTTCTAGTTTTACCGTAAGTAAAATATGAGTTTATGATAAAATGTCATTGCTGTACATGTCAAGCAATGACAAATAAAAAGAGTGCGAAATTCAAAATTGAATTTCGCACTCTTTTTATTCAGTAGGTTGGGCGTAGCTACCCAACAATAAAAATTCTTAAGGTCTTAAAACAGAAATTACGCTATCTTTTACAAAATAAGTATTTGCAACTCTTTGAACGTCTTCTGCAGTTACCTTGTTAATCATATCAATATATTTTTGTTGATAATCATAACCAAGATTCATAATTCCATAATAAGCAAGTTGATTTGAACGTTGCATATTTGTTTCTGTCACAAATTGTTGTTTACCGATAATATTGTTTTTAGCGTTTTGAAGTTCTTTTTCAGAAACTTTTTCTTTTTGAAGCTTACCAATTTCATCCATAAATCCATCTAGAGAAACTTGGATATTTGATGGTTCTGTAGCAATATAAATACAGAAATTACCGCAAGTTTTATAGATTTCATAAGAACTTCTAACTGTATAAGCCAAACCTTTTTTATCTCTCAAGTTTACGAATAAACGAGAAGAAAGTCCGCTTGAACCTAAAATGTTGTTAAAAACAACAAGTGGAGCGTAATCTTCTGATTCATAAGTTGGAGCAAGCCAACCTTGATAAATTTGAGATTGCTTAGCATCTTTTTTAATAATATCAGAACGTTTAGATTTTTCTAAAACTGGCGTTGGGATTTCAGATTTAGAAGATTCAAAAGGTAAATCTTTAAAATGTTCTGTAATCAAATCTTTAACAGTTTCAAATGGAACGTCACCAACGATAGAAATGTATTTTTCACCGCTTGCAAGAATTGATTTGTAAGAGTTTACAACATCATCTTTAGTTATATTGTCCATTTCTTCTAAAATTGTTGTTAAAGTATGACCATAGTAATGATTTTCAAATAATGTTTTGATGAAATTATCTTGAGCTTTAATTCTTGCAGAATCAAGGTCAGCAGTAATTTCACCACGCATTTTTAATTTTTCTTTGTCAAACTCCTCAAAAGTTGAGTTTTTAACAATGTCAGCCAAAAGTTCAACTGTTTTTTCAAAGTCCTCGTTAAGACAAATCATTCTAAGTCTGTAATAATCTTGTTTTGAATCAGAATAAAACTCAATAGCATTTTCATCAAGTTCAGTAGCAATTTGCTCAGAAGAACGAGATTTAGTACCTTGAGTGAATAAACGATTAATAAGAGAATATGTACCAGAAATCTTTTCAGGCTTATTAATGCCAATGTTTAAAGTAATGGCAATTCTCGGAGTATTTGGGCTGTTTTTATAAACAGCATTTAAATTATTTTCTAAAGTAAAAGTGTTAATCATAATACAAATATAAAAGCACAAAAATATTAAGTTTTCAACACAAAAAATAAAGAAAATATATTGAAAAAAAGTATGTTCATGTTATCGTAGTAGTATAAGTAGGTTAAAGCACACAGTTTTATTTTTTAAAAAGGAGAATAATATGACAGAAAAACGTGTATACCTTTTCAGAGAAGGAAACGCAAACATGCGTAACGAACTTGGTGGTAAAGGTGCTAACTTAGCAGAAATGACTAACTTAGGTTTACCAGTACCTCCAGGACTTACAATCACAACAGCTACATGTATGGACTACATCAACAACGGTAACAAAATGCCAGAAAACTTAATGTCAGAAGTTAAATATGCATTAAAAGATGTAGAAGAACAAGCTGGTAAAAAATTTGGTGATTCAACAAATCCACTATTAGTTTCAGTTCGTTCAGGTGCAAGAGTTTCAATGCCTGGTATGATGGAAACTATCTTAAACTTAGGTTTAAACGATGAAACAGTAGAAGCAATGGTTAAATTAACAAACAACCCAAGATTCTGCTATGATTCATACAGAAGATTCTTAACTATGTTCGGTTCAGTAGCATGGGAAATGGATAGACAAAAATACTTCGAATCAGAAGTTGAAAAAGTAAAAGCAAGAGAAGGCGTAACTTCAGATACAGAAGTTTCAGCTGAAGGTTGGAAATCATTAATTCCTGTATACAAACAAACAATTAAAGAAGTAACAGGTAAAGACTTCCCACAAGATCCATATGTACAATTACAAGAAGCTATTGAAGCTGTATTCAGATCTTGGAACATTCCTAGAGCAGTTGCATACAGAAACATGAACAAAATCGACCACAACTTTGGTACAGCAGTAAACGTACAAACAATGGTATTCGGTAACATGGGTAACGATTGTGCAACAGGTGTATCATTCACAAGAAACCCTGCAACAGGTGAAAACAAATTCTACGGTGAATACTTAGTAAATGCACAAGGTGAAGACGTAGTTGCTGGTATCAGAACTCCAAAACAAATCTGTGAATTAGAAACAGATATGCCAGAAATCTACAAACAATACGTAGATATCGCAAAACAATTAGAAAAAGGTTATCACGATGTACAAGATATGGAATTCACAATTGAACGTGGTAAATTATGGATTCTTCAAACAAGAAACGGTAAAAGAACAGCTAAAGCTGCTATCAAAATCGCTGTAGATTTATACAACGAAGGTATCGTAACAAAAGAACAAGCAATCCAACAAGTAGATCCATATTCAGTATACCAAGTATTATTACCATGCTTTAACCCAGCAGCAGTAAAACACGCTCACAAAGTATCAAAAGGTGTTAACGCTTCTCCAGGGGCTGCAGTAGGTAAAATCGTATTTGATACAGAAGAAGCAGCAGAACGTGGTTCAAACGGTGAAAAAGTTATCTTAGTAAGAATTGAAACTTGCCCAGATGATATTCACGGTATGGCAGTAGCTCAAGGTGTATTAACATTAAGAGGTGGTGCTACATCACACGCAGCTGTAGTAGCAAAAGGTATGGGTAAACCATGCGTTTCAGGTTGTGAAGACTTAAAAATCAACTTAGAAAACGAAACAATCACTTGTGCAGACGGCACAGTATTCCACAAAGACGACATCATTTCATTAGACGGTGGTACTGGTGAAGTTATGGAAGGTGCAATCGAATTAGTAGATGCTGGTATCGATTCAGACTTCGAAACATTCTTCACTTGGGTTAACGAAGTTAAACAATTAACAATCGAAGCTAACGCTGATACACCAAAAGACATCGAAAATGCTAAAAAATTCGGTGCTGAAGGTGTAGGTCTTTGCAGAACAGAACACATGTTCATGGATCCAGACAGATTACCATGGGTACAAAAAATGATTATCGCTGGTACTCCAGAAGCTAGAAAAGAAGCATTAGATCACTTATTACCAATGCAATACAATGATTTCTATGCAATGTTCAAAGCTATGGGTGACTTACCAATGACAGTTCGTTTATTAGACCCACCTCTTCACGAATTCTTACCTTCTAAGATTGAATTAGTTGAAAAAGTTGCAACTAAAAAAGCTTTAGGTCAAGATTACGCTGAAGACCAAAAAATGTTAGAAATCGTTGAAAACTTATCAGAATCTAACCCAATGATGGGCTTACGTGGTTGCCGTTTAGGTTTAACTTACCCAGAAATCAACGAAATGCAAGTAAGAGCAATCTTCTCAGCAGCTTGTGATTTGAAAAAAGAAGGCGTAAACGTAAAACCTTATGTAATGATTCCATTAATTGGTCACGTAAACGAATTAAAAACAGCTAAAGACATCTTAGTAAGAGTTGCTAACGAAGTAATGAACGAAAAAGGTGTTAACGTAGAATACAAATTCGGTACAATGATTGAAATTCCACGTGCAGCATTAACAGCTAGTGAAGTTGCAGAATACGCAGAATTCTTCTCTTATGGTACAAACGACTTAACACAAATGACATTTGGTTACTCAAGAGATGACGCTGAAGGTAAATTCTTGAAAAACTACGTAGAACAAAAAATCTTACCATCTAACCCATTTGTAACATTAGACCAAAAAGGTGTTGGTAGATTAATTGAGATGTCAATTAAAGAAGGTAAAGCAGTTAACCCATCATTAATCGGTGGTATCTGCGGTGAACACGGTGGCGACCCTGATTCAGTTAAATTCGCTCACAAAATCGGATTGAACTATGTATCTTGCTCACCATACCGTGTACCTCAAGCAAGATTAGCAGCTGCTCAAGCAGTTGTTGAACAAGGTTCATTAGTAAAAGCATAGTCTTTGACTAATAAACTGATATAGCTTAAAAGGCGGCGATGATTTTATCATCGCCGCCTTTCTTATAAATAAGTCTACAGATTAGATATCTTTTTTAATCTTTTTTAGCATAAGACGGTGAGTCCATACAATTTTTTAGATATTCAAGTGTGTGGAGTTTTTCGTCATAGAGATATTTTATAAAATCCAAGTATGCAGAATTGTGAGAACTTATTTTTAAATTGATTTCAAAACCTTCAGAACAAAACGGTTCGTAATCATAGACAACATAACTATTATATCGGCTTTTCCATTCTTTTTTATCTATTTTACTATTATTTTCGTCAACAACTGTTTCAAGCCATGCTACAATGTCTTTGTTTACGTTTTTCATTTCTATATGACAGTTTTGATAACGAGAATTATCCATATTACACCTACCCTGTATTAAAATTTTATATCTTAAATCAAATTTAAAAATCCCCATTTTGTCTAGTGTTTTTGAGTAATTCGGGTAATTCTTTTATTTTTTATTTGTTGTTTCTTTACACCTATCTTTATATCGATATAAAGATTATGTAAGGATTTCTTAATTTTTAAAATTTCAGCCTATAATAATAATATAGAAAAACGTATTGGAGGAATAAATGCAAGTTAACGAACTTTTAGAAAAATTAGACAACAATAATAAAAATCAATTAGAAAACGAAATTGTAAGCATGGGCTCAAGTGCAGTTCCTGTTTTAGTTGAAAAATTACAAACATCTAAAGGTTTAGTTAGAGGTGTTGTTGCAATGTCTTTAATCAGAATCGGTGAAGATTCAGTTAGCTTGTTAAAAGAAGCTGCAAACAAAAACCACGATTTCACTTGGGTAGCTGATTACCTAATTAACGAAATTGAAGGTTCAAAAGTAGCTTAATAAAAAAGATATATAACAAAGAGTAGAAAGTATAAAAAACAAAAAAAGACGAGAAATCGTCTTTTTTGTTGCTATAATGGTAGTGTTATGAAACTAGACTTTTTAAAGGGACACCCAAAGGGATTATATCTATTATTTTGTGTTGAAATGTGGGAACGCTTTTCTTATTACGGAATGCGTGCCTTGTTAGTTTTATATATGGTTCAATACTTGTTTGCGGGTATGAATAATGATGTTGCAACTCAGTATGCGGGCAACATTTATGGCTGGTACACCGGTTTAGTATACTTAACTCCACTTGTTGGTGGTTATTTGGCGGACAGATACTTTGGACAAAGAAAATGTATAGGAACCGGTACTTCTGTTATGTCGGTTGGGTTGTTTATATTAGCTT
>DBIX01000059.1:0-3952 GCA_002297005.1 Cyanobacteria bacterium UBA791
ATATTTGATTTCAAAAATCTTTGGTTAATCGTAATTTTATACATGTTTTCTATGTATTTAAGAGGTTTTCGTTGGAAAGCTTTACTTTTGGACGATAAAAAATATACAGCATTAGAACTTGCTGAAAATTTTGTAATGGGAGTTTTTCTAAACATCTTTTTACCAGCTAGAGGCGGAGATTTGTATAGAGCTTACAAATTAGGCACAACAAAAGATGAAAGAAAAATGAAAGTTCTTGGTTCTATTTTGATAGAAAGAACTTTTGACGGGATTTGTGTATTTTTGATTTTGCTTTTTGCAGTAATAATGTATTGCAAAGCTAAATGGATAGTAAACCTTTCTTATACAGTAGGAACACTATTTATAGGATGTTTTATAGCCTTTTATTTAATTTATAAATACAACAAAATAGATTTTATTTTAAACAAGTTTTCAAATTTATCAAACCGAATTTTACCTAAAAAATATCACGAAAAATCAGAAAAAATTTTTGAATTTATAAATAAACAACTTAATAATTTTGTAGAGGGATTTGAAGCTTTAAACTCTTTTAAATACACATTGAAAGCTTTTATTTTTAGTGTTTTACCGTGGGGAGTTGAATGTATCGTTGCATATTTAATAATCAACAGTTTCCACATGCAAATTGGATTTGCAGCATCCTTGTTTGTTATTAGTTTAATATCTTTCTCAACTATGATACCGTCTGCAAGCTCATTTGTTGGACCGTACCAATATGCATACATTTTAGCTCTTGGAATTTTTGGTATCGATAAATCAACTACACTTGGAATTTCAACAATACATCAAACTATTTTACTTTTGACTCAAGCCTTGATGTGTAGCTATATTGTGCTAAAAGATAACTTTTCAAAGAAAGAATAAAAATTTTGCAATAAATTCTTAAAGGTATACAATGTTATTTAAGAGGAGAAATCGTATGTATAATCCAAAATCAATGAAAGCAGAAGAGTTTATCTCTGATGAAGAAATTAACAGCACATTAGAATATGCCGAAAAGAATAAAAATAATTTAGAATTAATAGATGAAATTTTAGAAAAAGCAAAAGAAAGAAAAGGTTTATCACACAAAGACGCCTCTGTTCTTTTGGCTTGCGAAAATGAAGAAAAAAATCAAGAAATTTTCAAACTTGCAGAACAAATTAAAAAAGATTTTTACGGAAATAGAATAGTATTATTTGCACCATTATACTTATCAAATTATTGTGTAAATGGCTGCGTATATTGTCCATATCACGCAAAGAACAAACATATTCCTAGAAAGAAAATGACTCAAGAGGAAATCAAAAGAGAAGTTATAGCTCTTCAAGATATGGGACACAAAAGACTTGCGATAGAAACCGGTGAAGACCCAGTAAACAATCCAATAGAATATGTTTTAGACTCTATCAAAACAATTTATAGTATCAAACATAAAAATGGTGCAATTCGTCGTGTAAACGTAAATATTGCAGCAACAACAGTTGAAAACTACCGTAAATTAAAAGAAGCAGGAATTGGTACATATATATTATTCCAAGAAACTTATAATAAAGAACGTTATGAACGCTTACACCCAACAGGACCAAAACACAATTACGCATATCATACAGAAGCTATGGATAGAGCTATGGAAGGCGGAATTGATGATGTTGGATTAGGTGTCCTTTATGGACTTTCAACATATAAATACGAATTTGTAGCACAATTAATGCACGCAGAACACCTTGAAGCAGTTCACGGTGTTGGACCACATACAATCAGCGTTCCAAGAATTAGAAAAGCTGATGATATTGATCCAAGTGCATTTAAAAACGGAATTGACGATGATACATTCGCAAAAATCGTTGCATGTATTAGAATTGCAGTTCCTTATACAGGAATGATTATTTCTACAAGAGAAACTCAAAAATGTAGAGAAAGACTTTTACACTTAGGTGTTTCTCAAATTTCAGGTGGCTCAAAGACTTGCGTAGGCGGTTATGATGAAAAAGATTACACAAAAGAAGATTCATCACAATTTGAAGTATCTGACACAAGAACTCTTGATGAAGTAATTAAATGGTTAATGGAAATGGGATATATCCCAAGCTTCTGTACTGCCTGTTACCGTGAGGGAAGAACTGGTGACAGATTTATGGAACTTTGTAAGAAAAAACAAATCCAAAATTGTTGCCATCCAAACGCCTTGATGACGTTGAAAGAATATCTTGAAGATTACGCATCAGAAGAAACAAAACAAGTTGGTTATAAACTGATAGAAAAAGAACAAGAAACTATTCCAAATGAAAGAACAAAAGAAATTTTGAAGAATAATTTAGACAAAATCGGACATGGTGAAAGAGATTTCAGATTTTAGACAAAAAGAGGTGAAGTATTTGGCTTCACCTCTTTTTATAAACATATTGAACATATCTCATTTACAATTTATAATACAAGTATGAATATTAATTTTAAGCAATTATTTCTTAGTTTATTATTCGCCTTATCAATATTAGGGATAATATTCTTTGGCTATATATTTATTTCTAATATGCCTAAAATTAATTTTTCTACGCCAAAAATAAAAACCACTTCGAAAATACCAAATTCTGCAAGTATCAAATCTGACCTTAATCAAGCTTTTGCAATATTCAACAAAAATTTTAATTCGAATTCAGAAAATATTAATCAAATCAATAATATATTAGAAAGAGGTAGTCTTACATCAGAAGAAATTGCAACAAGATTTATAGACATTACATACACAGAACGCTTTGGAATAAAAAAAACTCTATCAAAACAACTAGCTCATAAACTTGGGTTTGTAAACGACTGCAAAAACGCAAGTTGTTTTTCAAAAAATAGTCTTGATGCCTATGATACACCACTTTATCCAAGAATAAAGAATAAGCATTTCTCATACGTAAAATTAAAAGACGGCACAACTTATGCTTTTACCTATTTTATGTCTGCTTGTAAAACAGAAGCTGGCGGATATACAAATGGTTGCGGATATGGATACGTTGACGTAAACGGAAGTAAAAAACCAAATATTTTGAATGTAGATATTTTCCAGTTTAGACTTGTTCGTAACCCTAAAACTGGCTATATAACAATGAAACCATTCTTTAATGAAAAAACTTATAAAAATCTTTATGAAGAATGTTTTATAAAAGGTGGAAGTTGCACGACTTATGCAATTAACGGCGACACTTCTTATATCACAAATAGAAGATTTTCTGATTGCCAAAAACATTCTAAAAATATAGTATGGCTAGATGACAATGATAATTGCTGTACCTCTGACAACACAAAATCTTGTTGCGAGAATAATTCAAAATTTAAATCAAAAAGAAATGGACATTTTGTAGAAAAAGGTTACCTTGGAGCTAAGAAAAACACATGTTGCTACAACCAAAATGATTCAGAGCTTTGTTGCAAAGCCTTGACTGGTGCAGATGGCTACTTTTTAAACGGCAAATGCATTTCTGGCACTATTAAAACGCCTCTTGATAAAGGCAATTTTAATTTTGTTCTTAATTCTAATTCAACACAAGGTTTTGCTTATTTAATATCAAAAAATAATTCATTTAAAATTTTTGAAATTGCTGGAAACAAATCAGCGAAAGCACTTAATCTAGATACTAAATCGGATTATCTTTTATATTCAAATTATGAAAATTATGGTGCTAAATTAAAAGTTGTCAGAGGTTCTTGTAAACTTAAAAACTTTGATAATAATTATTATCTAGTAACAAATAAAAAAGTAGGCGAAACTTGTATTGTAAGTTTTTTAAATTCTAAAAATAAAGTTCAAAAACCTCAAAATATTAATAATCAAGAATGCGTTAAGTGTTCCAATGAGGTTTCTAAAGGTTCTTACCTAGCTTGCTGTAAATAAGGAAAATATATGGATTCAAAATTAAAAATAATATTATCTTTTATAATATCACTTGTAATAATCAGCATT
>DBIX01000059.1:3971-41062 GCA_002297005.1 Cyanobacteria bacterium UBA791
ATGGTGTATTTTCAATATACTCATATTTGACTCCAAAAAGTAATGATTTTTTTAAAAACATCGAAAAATCAGCAACTTTTTATAATGACAATATTTTAAAAATAAAACTTGGTAATGCTCTAGATAATTTTTATACGTTAGCAAATAAAGATAAGAAAAAAAATAAAACAGATAGAGAAAATTTTAAAATAACTAACGCTTATTTTGGAAATCTTCTTAAATCTTCTGTGGAAGAATGCAAGGATAATTGTTTTGCAAAAGAATACAAAAATCTTGAAAACGAAAAGATTTCAAACATAAATAAGGATAAAAATGTTTCTTTTAAAATAAAAGATGTTTCGTACACTTTTAATATAGAAAATACGGCTTGTATTTCTGCAACAAGTACAACCTCTCACATTTGCGGATCAGGTTATATTGATATAAATGCTACTGAAGAACCTAATAAACTTGGCTATGATTTGTTTAATGTATCTATTTATGCAGATGAAAAAGGAACATTTTTTATAGCCCCAACAAATATTTCTGAGGTTGCACGCACAAGATGTACAGCAGGAAAAGGTTATGACTGTATTTATTTTGCACTAAATAAAGATTTATTTTATATGAATAACGTAAATGGTTCAAAAAGCAATAGTAAAATTGCAGAAAAACCTTATCTAGATATATACAAATTGCCACACGAAAACAAATATGTTTTTTATAATTTTACAGGTTATAAAGGAAATGTAACTCTTGTTACTTTTTTTGAAAATTTATCAAAAATCATTAAATACAAAATATTAACGCACTAAAAATTTCCAAAAAAAAACTCCATTTAAGGAGTTAAAAATTTCTATAGGAAGGGAAGGTAATTAGGGTAGGTTTGTAGAATTTCTCTCTCTTATAAAATACGTACTAATTGCTCTCGTGTCTCAATTAATGTCTCTCGTATCTTACATATATATAAAGTATTTCTTTTACACCCAATTTCAACATGACTAAATTTCGTTACAAAGCTTAATAATTACTTTGGGTGATGAAATCTGTTGAAAAATCGTTTAAAATACAAATATGTTAATGACAATTTGGTATCACTCTTTAATAAAACCACCATATACTCCGCCAGAATGGATATTTTCAACAGTTTGGTGCGTATTATATTTGTTTATGGCAATAGCTTTTGTTATTGCTTTTAGAAACTTTAATTTTAAAGGTAAAAAGAAAGCCCTTGTATTATTTTTAGTACAACTTGCACTAAATTTATCGTGGTCGCCAGCATTTTTTATATTGAATAACTTAATGCTATCTTTTGTAATTTGCACACTACTATTAATCTTTGTATCGCTTACAACGATTGAATTTTTCAAGCATTCAAAAGTAGCAGGATACTTATTTGTACCATACTTGTTGTGGGTAATGTTTGCCCTATGGCTTAACTTTCAATTCTTAATCTTGAATTAAAAAGTTTGCTCTTGATACTGCTTGATTTACAGAAAATTTAATATCTTCTTTTGATAAAATTCCCTCTAATCCCATTTTCAAGATTTTTGCAGCAAGACGTTTGTTTTTAAGTACAAGTAAGATTTTTATATTTTTATCTTGTAATTTTAGAATTGTGTCTTCTAATGCAAATACCGCTGAAATATCAAAAGAATTTAATTCAGAACAATCAAGAACTATTGCTTTGCTATCGAAAGATTCTTCAACTTTAGAAACAAGTTGAGCAGTTGAACCAAAGAAAAATATACCATTAACTTTTAATACAGTAACGTCACCATTTTTGCAATTCATTGTGCAATCGCTCAATTCGCCAGCATCTTCAAGATTAACTTCAAAATGTTTAGAAACTTTTGCAGCAAATAAAAGAGCTGAAAGTACGATACCAACTCCAACAGCAAAGATTAAATCGTATAAAACAGTTAACAAGAATACAGCTATCATTACGATTAAGTCTGATTTTGGAGAGAATTTTATAACTTTTAAGTATTTATAATCAACAATATCAATACCAACTTTGATTAATATTGCTGAAAGTATAGCCATTGGAATTTGAGAAGCCAATGGTGCGAAGAATAAGATAATACTTATTAAAAATAATGAATGAACAACACCAGAAAGGTTTCCAGTCGCACCAGCTTTGATGTTAACAACTGTTCTCATTGTAGCCCCTGCACCAGCCAAGCCACCAAAGATACCTGAAATAGCATTACCAAGACCTTGACCAAAAACTTCTTTTCTAGAATTATGTTTTGTTTTTGTAATTGAATCAGCTACAAGAGAAGTTAAAAGTGAATCGATGCAACCCAAGATAGCTAGAGAAAATGCAGCAGGAAGAATTGATTTAAGTTCATTAAATCCAACCATACCAATTTTTATTGATGGGAAAGCTCTTGGAATTTCACCGATTGTAGCAACATCAAACTTCATCATCACACTAAAAATTGTACAAAGAACCAAGGCAATTAAACTTGATGGAACTTTTTCGTTAATTTTTTTAGGAGTGAAGAATACTATCAATAATGTCAAAACACTAAGGATTAAAGCCTGATAGTTAATAGCATTCAGATGTTTTACAAAATAAATAATATGTTCAATAGGAGCTCCAGTATACTCCATACCGAAAAAAGGAGTTATTTGAAGCAAAATAATGATAACCCCAATACCTGTCATAAAGCCTGATATTACAGGGTACGGAACATATTTAATTAAGTTTGCAAGCTGAGTAAATGAAATAGCGATTTGAATTAACCCAGCCAAAAATATTGCGGTAAAAATAGTAGATGGATTGTCAGGAAATAAAAGTACAAGTCCGGCAACAACAACAGTCATTGGACCAGTTGGACCAGAAACCTGAGTAGGAGTTCCACCAAATAGTGCGGCGAAGAAACCAACAAAGATTGCACCATACAAACCAGCAGTTGCACCAAGTCCGCTTGCTACACCAAAAGCTAATGCTAGAGGCAAAGCAATTACACCAGCTGTAATACCACCGAAAATATTTCCTTTTATGTTAGAGAAAAATTTTGTATTTTCCATATTCAATCCTTTACTATTTTATTTATTTAATTAATCCAAATTAAACATTTTTTTAATTTCTCTGCGTTTAATTTTAGATGTAGCAGTTCTAGGCATTGGTTGATTCATGATGAAAATATTGTTAGGTCTTTTGAAGTGAGAAAGTTGCTTAGACATTTCTTTAACTTCAGCCTTGATGAATTTTTCAACTTCTTCCATGTTACCGCCACGTTCATCAATTACGTATTGTTTTGGATAAACAAAAACGTAAATATCTTCACAACCGTCTTTTTGACCGTTTTTACGTTTTGCACCTAAAGCACAAACTTCTTGGAAGTTTGGATTTTTTTCTAAAAGTGCTTCAATTTCTTCAGGGAATACTTTTTTACCACCTGAAAGAACAATCATATTTTTGATACGACCAGTAATCCAAATGAAGCCGTCTTTGTCGATTTTTGCTATGTCACCTGTGTGTAACCAACCATCTGGAGTGATAACTTCATCTGTCATATCAGGTTTGTTGTAATAACCTTTCATAACGTTATCACCTTTAACAAGCAATTCACCTGTTTCAGGGTCAATTTTTGCATCAACATTTGGAAGAGGTTTACCAACAGAACCCAATTTTCTAGCTTCATCTGTGTTAAGAGAAACAACTGGACTAGCTTCTGATAGACCGTAACCCTCATAAATAGTCATACCGATATTTTCAAAGAATTTAGCGGCTTTAATATCCAATGGTGCACCACCTGATAGAAAACCTTTGAATTTACCACCAAATTTTTTGTGAATATCCTTGAACATTAATTTTTTAATCTTTTTAAATTTAATAAATTTAGCTAGTTGATATTTAATATCAAACATTCTTCTAGCGAACATTGATTTTGAACGAAGTTCTGCATGGATACTTGATTCAAGAAGTTTCATAAATGCAGGAACTACAATCATGAATGTAATTTGTTTTTCTTCCATTAATTCAAAAATGTCTTTTGGTTTCAAACTCTTTGAGTAGTAGATAGAAGTACCCAAACTCAAGAATGTTAAGAACCCAACTGTCAATTCGAATAAATGATTCATCGGTAAGATTGATAGTAATCTATCATTTGGACCCATGTTGAAACAAGGACCCATAGCCTTAACTTGAGCTAAAATATTTCTGAAAGAAATTTCAACACCTTTAGGATTACCAGTTGTACCTGAAGTGTAGATGATTAAAGCTGTTGAGTTGATATTTCTGTGACGCCATTTTCTGTTTGGTTTGTCTTCAAGCGTGTAGATGCTTGGATAATCTTTTATTGAACCAGCATCATTAATGATGATGATATGTTCTATTGATTTAATAGTTTCTTTCAATTTGATAGCCATTTGCAAGTATGTTGAAGAAACAAGCATAACTTTAGGTTGGCAGTCAGTAAGAATTGATGTCAATTCGTATTCAGTTAATTTAATATCAAGAGGGATAGTGATAGAACCAGCCATAGTAGATGCGAATAAAGCTGCACCCCATTCAGGCATTGATTCAGAAAGGATAGATAATTTGTCCCCTTTGTCGATACCAATTTCGATTAGGTAATTTGCTAATCTTTTTGATAATATATCTAAGCCTTTGAATGTTAATTCTCTCCAACCAAGGTGAGATTTCATACCCAAGGCAATACCACCCTCAAGTTTTTTAAGCTTTCTTTCTATAAATAATAATGTATTTTCCATAGTCATTATCTCCTATAAATTTTGCCCATACGAATATACCACAAACATTACAAAATTCCTAATTTTTTTGATACAATCTTAATATGATTTTTACTTATGTGACATTGTTTTTAAGAATAATCTCAAACCCAGTAGCGAATGCATTTCAGAAAAAGATAGTACAAAAAAATTCAGCTATCGTGAGCAATTTTTATACGTATGCGTTTATGAGCTTGTGCTGTATTCCATTTGCTGTTAAAACAGACTGGTCAAATGTTGGGGCGAGCGTTTATTATAACGCATTTTTTGCCGGAATGCTTTGCTCTACGGGGACGGCTTGCTTGATAAAAGCTTTGCAGAGCGGTGATTTGTCTGTACTTGGACCTATAAATTCCTATAAATGTATAGTGGGCTTGGTAACGGCTTTTTTGCTACTTGGTGAAATTCCTACGGTGCTTGGAGTTTTGGGCATGATTTTTATTATATGGGGAAGCTGGTTTGTGTTTGATGCAACAGAAGAGGGCTTTTCTATTAAGTTGTTTAAAAGAAGAGATATTCAGCTAAGATTTTTGGCACTACTTTTGACAGGGATAGAAGCAGGATTTTTGAAAAAAGTTATTGTACTTTCATCACCAGTTATATCTTTTTACTTGTGGTGTTTTTCAGGAGCATTGTTTTCACTTGTACTGGTAATGTTGTTTAGAAAAAACTTTGAGAAAGTACAAAAAAATTATTTAAAAGATTATGTAATAGTAGCCATTTGCCTAGGTATAATGCAACTATCTACAAATTACGTATTTGATAATATGAACGTTGGCTTTGCATTGGCCTTGTTCCAGTTGTCAACGCTGGTATCGTTATTTTTGGGATTTAAAATGTTCCACGAAAAGGATATGACAAAAAAGATAATTGGTACTGTGATAATGATAATTGGCTCAATTTTGGTCTTAACAACGTAGGGAATAACCCTCACCCTAGCCCTCTCCCATAAATGGGCGAGGGGATTTGTTTTTTTTAACACCCTAGTCCCTCTCCCGCAAGCGGGAGAAGGAATACAATTCTTATGCTTCGCCCTTGGTAAGGGAGAAGCTGTCCGTTAGGACTGATGAGGGTTTTATATAAATTACCCTCACCCTTACCCTCTCCCGTAAACGGGAGAGGGGACAGTTTTTGTACACATTGCCGTTTCCATCCAGTAAATGGGAGAGGGATCTTGTTTTTTAAACACATTGAACCTCTCCCACTTGTGGGAGAGGAGATTTATTTATGCGAAGAATGAGCATTTAATAAATCGGTGAGGGTAATTGAGGGTAAGTTAAATATATTCCTCAAGCTTTGACATTACACCCTCTATATTTTCAGATACATCATTATTCCAAAATCTAATAACCGTAAAGCCTAAATCTTCTAAAATCTTTGTACGCTCATCATCAAGAATAATATTTTTATCCTCATTATGTTGTCCACCATCAAGCTCAACTATTAAAGCTTTTTCTATGCATACAAAATCAACTATGTATTTATTAATGGGATATTGTCTTTTAAATTTTAAGTTATGAAATTGTCTATTTCTTAACAAATTCCATAATTTCTTCTCGTGTAAAGTAGAATTTTTTCTTAATACACGTGCTAATTTAGTATTCTTCATATTTTTATTATATAAAGATTTTTTGTAAAAATAAACCCTTATAAATTACCCTCACCCTAACCCTCTCCCGCAAGCGGGCGAGGGAACTGAGTTAAAGTACATTGGCTAACCCTCTCCCATAAATGGGCGAGGGGACTTGTTTTTTTTAACACCCTAACGCAACTCCACAAACGAGAGAGGGAAATGCAAACAACAAGTATGTCGGCTTTAATAAGCCGACATACTTTGCTAAATATTATTTGGTAAACCCAAGCTACAACTATTTACATTTATGAGTTGAATAATCATAAGTTGCACTTGAACCGTTTATGGCTTTACAGCAGTTTTCAGACTGATTAGCAGAAGTACAACATTCGTTACTTGAATAAGTACCTTGTGTATGAGTACTTGAGCCACCTGAATATGATTGAGTATTAGCTTCGCAACAACTTTGAGAATTGTCAGAATAACAACATCCGCCGGCTTTTCCGACCCAACCATTTGTACATGATTCAGCAGAAACAGTACAAGGACCTGAACCTGAACCATATCGTAAGCTACAGTTTACAGTAGTGCCACTTGTTGTACAAGAACCAAAGGCACAACAAGTACCACTTATAGTAGGTGCATAATAACCTGAACAAGCTACTTCCAAGTTAGCTGATGTAAATGTTTTAGCCGTAGTAGTAACAGGTGTTGAACCTGAAGTTACAACATTGAATGAACATCCGCTCGGAGCAGAACTTGATAATTGTACTTGAGCAGAACCGCTTGTAGCACAAGAAGATTCACCTGATGCAGTACAATCAGATCTTCCATTTGCACACATTAAAGTATAAGTTATTGTACATTTTTTCTGAGAACTACTTTTACCATTCATACTAATAGTACCAGTTTTTGTTTTAAAATCACCAGAAACAGCAGAACTACCAAAAGTCAACGTACAATAATTAGTCGCAGCTGCATCAGAATATAATACCCAGTTATTAGACATACTAGAATTTGTACCAATATGTTTGATAGTATAATCAGCTGGATATGTTAAATCAGTTGCTTTTGATGATGACGATGTATCAAGTACAAGTGCGTTATCAGAATCATAAACTTGTACGTGTGTATCAGTTGCAGAGAAGCTTGGACCAGAAGAACTAGTTGATATTTGAATTTGACCATTATCCCATTCATCTTCTGAAGATGAACCACCACAGCTACAACCTGAGAAGGATGTAGATGTTGAACCAGTTAAGAAAATAGAACCTTTTGCTCCTGTGAAAGTAAGTTCAGAGCAAGCAAAATATGTATTATTTAGTCTTGATGGACCATTTCCTGAGATTTGTACTCCTGTAAGGAATGAATATCCACTGCCATGAGACCCAGGAGAATTCTTGATATAGAATTTACCTGTAGAAGAAGTTATACTTTTATAATCAGTAACATTACAAGTTGAGAAGCTTAAAGACGTTAATAATTTAGAACAACTTGAGTCGCTATAAATACCTATAAAGTTAGAAGTAACCGGAGAAGAAAGGTTACAAACACCTAGCTTAATTTGTTTAGTTGTACCGCCTGCGATTTTACAAGTTCCATCTACTAGCGAATAGCTATCATCATGCATAGCCTTACAGCAAACATCAGAAACTGTATCACCATAACAACAAGTGCTAGAAGAAGCATCCCAAACACCAGCAGTTCTATCTGAAGCCGGAGCAGTAGAAGAAGATTTATAAGCATAATCAGATTCACAACAAGCCTTTGAACCCTGTGCATTTGTACAACAAACAATTTTACCAGAATCTTTAGCAAGCCAGCCAGAGCAAGCTTTCATTACAACATTACATGATGCACAAGTTTCACTATGATTAGCTACACTAGCTTGATAATAGCCATTGCTAGTAACAACCTCAGAGTTTATAGAACAAGTAGTGTTGTCTCTATCAATATAAGCTTTTTGATAAATTAAGTAATCGCCATAAGTACTATGGTTATAAGTATATGTTTTCATAGGAACGCCATATAAATATACGCCAGTATGAGCAGGAAGAGATACAGCATGATTACCAGTAACTGTAGGCATAAGCATATAATCATAAGAGTTACCAACTTGGCTATTATCTTTTGCTGTATTAGCATCATCTATTAGAGATTGATAATCTCCACTATAAGATGTCTTTTTCGCAATCATCCAAGGAACAACAGTTTGAGTAATTGCACCACTTGAAGATATATTAATTGCAGGAGTACAAGCATTAGATGCACTAGCAGACAAGATACAAGGCATGTAACCACTTGCAGAAGTTACGTTATTGTTACCAAAAGTAAGTGTTGTAGGTGAAGTAGTACTTGAACCACTAGAGAAGTTACAACCTTGTGATACTGACCAAGATGTAAAGTTGTAACCACTATTAGGAACAGCTGAAATAGTAATATTTGGTGATGAACTTGTAATTTTACGTGAAGTACCTGCAGAAGTAATTGTTTCGCCATCAACAGTAATACTTGTAATACCATCACCTGGAGTTACAACAATACCATAAGTCTTAGTAGTAGTGCCACCGCCTGATGAACCAGAAGAACAGCTTGAACCGTTCCAAGTAGCACTTTCACCCATTATAGCTTTACAACATTCCTGAGAAACATTTGCAGAGTGACAACAAGTGCTTGATCCTGATGCCCAAGTACCTTTTTGGTGATCACAACTGTATGCAGAAATTACACGGCTTGGACCTTCGCAACATTCTTTAGTATTTTCAGAACCGCAACATTTTGTACCATCAGATGAAACCCAAGAACATGCAGAACCACAGTTCTTTGGAGTGAATGTACAAGTAACATCACCAGCATTTGGACTAGTTACTTCAACTTGACCAGCAAAAGTTGTAAAAGATGATCCAACAGATACAAACTTACATGGACCTGAAATTTCTAAATAGTATTGTGCACCAGTAGAAGTATCAGGATATGTATAAGTAAACTCGACAGAAGTAGTAGCAGTACCACAAGGAATCTTATCACGTGTACCTTGATAAATTTCATTTTTTGTATCAATCAATATAGATGATGCAGAATATTTAGCATACAATTTTTGTTGAGATGTACCTGAATAACCATAAGGTGCATAAGTATATTTGTCAGGTGTTTTTGCTGTCAAAGTGTAAGAACCTGAACAGCTACCTGTACCTGTTTCAGGTTCAGCAACGTTTACTGTAATATTACATTGAGTAGAACCTGAGTTTGGTAAAGTAACAGTCCATTTAGCACCAATATCAGTTGAAGAATTTGAGCCATTTTTCTTATCACCGATAGTACAGTTACCAGTAACAGAAGCTGATAAATTAGTATTACTATCAGATACAATACTTGCAGCACTCATACCATAAGAGAAAGTACCGATACGAAGAGTATAGTTACCAGACGGAACAGAGCTTGCTGAAACAGTACCGTCATTCAAGTTAAGAATTTCACTATTAGATGAATTATATAAAACGATGTTATAACCTTTGCTTGCAGCAGAAGAAGTAGGACTAACAAGAACTACAGAGAACTCTTGAGTTTCTTGTTCAGATGTAGTTGGTTTAATAACACAATATTTAGAGCCTGAAGTAGCACCTGAAATTGTAGTGCTAGCTGATGTAGCTGATGTAATTGTACATCCGCCCTCAACAACTTCCCATTTAGTGAAAGTATTACCACTTGTTGGAGTAGCAACGATAGTAGTACCAGCGGCAGAAGAAACATTCTTAACACCGCCATTTGATACAGAAGTACCAGCAACAGTAACTCCTGAAATGCCTGAACCGTATTCAACTCTAACATCAAAGCCTGATGATACAGTTGAACAAGAGCCATTGTACCAGTAGTTGTCATCGCTCATACCAAGACAGCAGTCACTAGATACTTGTTTGTCATAACAACAAGTACCAGCTCCTGAATCTGATGAACCACCTGATGATCCGCCTGAAGAACCACCTGATGAACTTGCAGTACAGCTACCAGTAATCTTACAAGATGTACCCGCAGATTTAGTTTCTATATTAACTTCAATAGAAGACCCAGATAAATTTTCAGAAGTCAAGTTACAACCACTTGAGCCGACATTTTTAGTAACAGAAGGAGTATAACCAGAATTACAATTCAAAGTAAAGACATATTCTCTGTTAGAATATAGAGAACAAGTAGAAGTTCCTGATGAGCTGAACGAACAAGATTTACCAGAAACTGATGCACTTGAGAAGCCATCACTTCCACCTGATGTGAATCTTAAATTAACAGTAGAATCTGAAGAGCCAGAAGAGCCAGATGAGCCAGATGATCCTGAAGAAGAGCCACCAGTAGCATGTGTTCCAGGTTCTTCATCGCATTTGCTACCGCTACAGATACCGCTTTCTGTACCAGTAGCATCAACAGCGGCATAAGCTGGTTGAGCAAACAATGGAGCAGGAGTATAATTTAATACTCTGCCATTTACTCTAACAGCGTCAGGGATATTAAGAGCTATAAGAGTAGATTGAGGATTATAATAAGCTGTTGTTACGTTATTAACCCAAGTACCAGCACCACTAGGGTTTGTACTTACTTCGCAACAAGCTTTTGTATTATCTGATGTACAACAAGTTGAGCCATCTAACCAGCCGGCACAATCAGAGCCTTTAAGAATACATTTTCCGCCTTTATATTCATATCCTGAACCCCTCATAGCTGTACAACAAGCAGATGATACATTCGCATCGTGACAACATGTTGAACTTGAGCTTGCCCAAGTACCAGCACCATCAGGGTTTGTGCTTGCCTCACAACAAGCCTTAGTATTATCTGATGTACAACAAGTTGAACCTGTTTTCCATCCGTCACAAGGTTCTTCAGTAGCACAAACAGTGCCACCATATAATGAATATGATGAGCCTTTTATAGCTTTACAACAAGCATCTGAATCTGTTTCTGAATAACAACATACAGAACCTGAAGATATATATGTTGATCCAGCACCTTTAGGATTTGAAGATGATGTACAACAAGCAGAGCTTGAATTACCTGATGCACAACAAGTGCTACCTACTAAATAGTAGTTAGAATTGTTCATAGCTTTACAACAAGCTTCACTTACTGTCGCACTATGACAACAAGTAGCACCTGAGCTTGCCCAAGTACCAGCACCATCAGGATTTAAGCTTGATGTACAACATGCTGAAGTACTATCAGAAGTACAACACGCTGTGCTTGAAGATGATTCATACCATCCTGAACATTCATCGCCATAAGGTGAAAGTACGCAAGTATAGTTGCCATTTGCAGAAGAACTTACCCATTGTACTTGACCTTTGCCAATATATGGACTATCTTGTGCTTCGCCTAAGAATGAACAGCCAGAACCTGAAACATTAGTACCGCCATATCTATATTCATTAGTAGTACCAGCACTCGTAATAACTACGTCTGCTTTTATACCTGAAATTGGTGTACAACCTTTATCAGCTAATGTATCATCACCAACTTTTACGTTTCTGAATTTACTTGTATTATAAGTAGCACAAACGTAAATTTGATTTTTTGTCATTGGGTAACAAGTACCATTATAATAACCAAATCTTGGATGACCATTATCTGATGCATATTTTGAACAACATTCTACTGATGTGTTTTGGCTTCCGCAACACATAGTAGTTGCATAGAAATTACCACCAGAAGTGTTACCTGGAGCATTTGCAGCAGTACAACAAGTGCTGTCATCATTTGGAGATGTACAACATTTTGCAGCTAAAACATTATTGCTAGAATCTTTAGGGATGTATTCGTCACCTTCACAGCTTACGCAAGAACATGTCTTTTTGCTTGAATCATAAGTATATGCATCACCATTATTACAGAATCCTTTACAACATACTGCTGAATCTGTATCAGAGGCACAACAAGTACCACCAGTTAAGAATGCTGATGTAGAACCTTTATACGCTTGACAACAAGCTTCTGATACATCGTCAGAGTGACAACAAGTTTTTGTTGATTCAGACCAAACACCTGCTGTATGACCGTTTTGGCTAGATTCACAACAAGCCTTACTGTTTTCTTCTGAACAACAAGAGCCACCTGTTTCACCTGATGTAGTGTACCAGTTTGTACCTGATTTATTATGACAACATGTTTTTGTTGAGCTTTCGTTCTTTATATATAAAGTAGATGATGCACTAGCAGATGAACCACCATAAGTAGTTACTGATGATGTTGATGCACCGGCAACACAACATGTATCACCGTATTGGTAATATCCACCTGCACCGCCTGATGATGATGCAGTTGTACAATATCCGCTCAAGTTGTTCCAACATCTGCTATTAACATAAGTCTTAGCTCCTGATGTAGCATTTACACAACATTCTTTTGTTGTTTGTGCTCCAGCAGTATGACCCTTGAATGTAATTGAATAGCCTGAGCCATCATTTTTACCGCTTAATGTTCCAGTCTTAGCACCTGTACAACAGTAGTTTGTGCCACCTGATGTGTAAGAATAATATCCGCTCGCACCTTTTGAATTTGTTGATTTACAATATTCGTCCATTGTCTTCCAACAATATGAGTTCAACCAGTATGCTCTATCGTTTGAACCACGTTTACGACAACATTCTGCTGTTGAATTATCAGAATTATTCTTATATGTAATTGTTGATGAGCTTCCGCCTTTGCCTTTAACTGTTTCTGTTCCAGTCTTAGATGTTGTACAACAATTTGAGCCGTCTTGATACCAGCCTCCAGCACCATTGTTTGATGTTGAATCTGTACAGAAGCTACTATTTGAGTTCCAACATTTATTATTAATCCAGTTAAAGTTTACATGGTTATAATTTGTGCTTGTACTTGTACAACAATATTCTGATGACGAACTTGACTGATTCTTTTTGCCTAAAGAAACATACTTAGAACCATTCCAGTATGATGAATTTGTACTTGTATCGTCTGTACAACATTGACTATTTGTTGCATCATAATCCCAGCCCTTTAAGCCATCTGAAATTGCAGCTTTACAGAACTCAGCCTTATCTTTCCAACAATAACCAGCGTTATCCTTGCTTGTTGTTGATGACCAGAATGTGTTTGTATGTCCACCTTTTGTTTGTGAACTTGTACAACATTGACGTGTAGAATTGTTTGATTGGTTCTTGATAGCTACGCTTGATGAACCTCCGCCTTTAACATATTTTGTTTGAGCAGAAGTTGTCTTAACTGTACAGCACGCATTGTTTGTGCTATCCCATAGCCAACCGCCCATACCATAATCGGCTAGGCCTGTTTGTGATTGACATAATTCTGCATCATCTTTCCAACAATATCCACCCTTACTTGCGTAGTTATTGTCTGTCCATATAAATCTATCGTGTCCACCTTTTGTATTTGAATTTGTACAACAGAATTTGCTTGATGAACTTGATTGGTTCTTAACCGCTACTGTTGCTGAAGAACCGCCTTTAACATATTTTGTTTGTGCTGATGTTGTCTTAACTGTACAACAAGTCTTGGCTGATGAGTCATAAGCCCATCCGCCCATACCATAATCTTTACCGTATGTGCCTGTTGCGTCTGTTTGTGATTGACAAAGTTCCGCATCATCGTTCCAACAATATCCGCCTGAACTTGCGTAGTTATTATCTGTCCAGTTAAATCTTGTGTGTCCACCTGATGTACCTGAATTTGTACAACAAGCTTTGTTTGATGCGTTTTGTTGGTTCTTAACTGATACTGTTGCTGATGAACCACCATTTCTGTATACAGTTTGAGAATTTGGTGCTGATTTAATATTTGTATCATATTTTATTGTACAACATTGGCTAGATGCACTATCCCAGTACCATCCGCCCATACCGTTTGTTTTGTCAGTACAAAGTTCGCTATCATTTAACCAACAATAGCCTGCACTTCCTGATACCTTTGTACTATCAGTCCAATTATATCTTGTGTGTCCACCTTTTGAATTTGAGTTTGTACAACAGAATTTGCTTGATGAACCTGATTGGTTCTTAACAGCTACAGATGATGATGAACCACCTTTTATATATTTTGTTTGAGCTGAAGTTGTCTTAATTGTACAACAAGTCTTGGCTGATGAGTCATAAGCCCATCCGCCCATACCATAATCTTTACCGTATGTGCCTGTTGCGTCTGTTTGTGATTGACATAATTCAGCATCATCATTCCAACAATATCCGCCTGAACTTGCGTAGTTGTTATCAGTCCAGTTAAATCTTGTATGTCCACCTTTTGTATTACTGTTTGTACAACAGAATTTGTTTGAATCGTTCTTTTGGTTATACGCTTTTACAGTAGTTGATGAACCACCTTTTACATATTTTGTTTGGGTGCTGTTTGCAGATTTAATATTTGTATCGTACTTGCTTGTGCAACATCTACTGCTTGAGCTATCCCAAGCCCATCCGCCCATACCGTAATCTTTACCGTATGTGCCTGTTGCATCTGTTTGTGTTTGACAAAGTTCTGAGTCATCTAACCAACAATATCCGCCTGAACTTGCGTAGTTGTTATCTGTCCAGTTAAATCTTGTGTGACCGCCTTTTGTATTACTGTTTGTACAACAGAATTTGTTTGAGTCGTTTTGTTGGTTATATGCCAATACTTGGGCACTTGTAGCACCTTTTCTATATACTGTTTGTGAGCTATTTGCTGATTTGATGTTTGTATCATATTTGCTTGTACAACATCTTCCTGCTGATGAGTCCCAAGCCCATCCGCTCATACCAAAGTCTTTACCATAAGTACCAGCAGCATCTGTTTGTGTTTGACAAAGTTCTGAATCATCCAACCAACAATATCCACCATTTCCAGCGTGGTTCTTGTCTGTCCAGTTATATCTTGTGTGTCCACCTTTACTATTATTGTTTGTACAACAATTTTTGCTTGATGCGTTTTGTTGGTTTTCAACTTTTATTTGTGCACTTGTTGCACCTTTACGGAATACTTCCTGTGTCTTTGGTGCAGTAGTAATGCTTGTATCATATTTTATTGTACAACATGTTGAAGTTGATTTATCCCAGTACCATCCGCCCATACCGTGGTCGTTCAAACCTGTTTGGCTTTGGCAAAGTTCTTCGTCATCCAACCAACAGTATCCACCGTTATTTGCATAAGTTTTGTCTGTCCAGTTGAATCTTGTGTGATCACCTTTTGTATTGCTGTTTGTACAACAATTTTTATTTGAATTGTTTGATTGGTTATTTACATTAACTTTTGATGCAGAACCACCTTTTACATTAATATCTTGTGCAGAAGTTGTTCTGATAGTACAACATACATTGTTTGCACTATCCCAGAACCATCCGCCCATACCAGCATCATGGTTATATGTATTATTATCTGTTTGATCTTGACACAATTCATTATTATCTAGCCAACAATAGCCTCTTGTATCTGCATAAGCTTTTGCTGTCCAAATAAATCTTGTGTGTCCACCTTTTGTATTTGAATTTGTACAACAAGCTAAGTTAGAGTCATTTCTTTGGTTATATGCCAATACTTGAGCACTTGTAGCACCTTTTCTGTATACTGTTTGTGATTTATTATTTGTATTTACATTAACGTCATATTTGCTTGTACAACAATGGCTACTGCCTTTATCCCAGTACCATCCGCCCATACCGTTATCGTTGCCAGAATCTGTTTGATTTTGACAAAGTTCTTCATCATCAAACCAACAATATCCGCCTTTTCCAGCGTAATTTTTGTCAGTCCAATTGTATCTTGTATGACTACCTTTGCCATTAGTATTTGTACAACAGCTCTTTGTAGATCTATCAGATTGGTTCTTGATAGATACGTTCGCAGTTGATTCTAATGTAGGTGGGTTAGATTTAATATTACCTTTTGTCCAGTATTTAATAGAAGCTTCAGGTGTATTGATTGAACAACAATCTGTTCCATCCCAATACCAACCACCTAAACCGTGATCGTCTGATGTATCTGTTTGTTGTTGGCATAAATTATTTACTGTATCCCAACAATAGCCAGTATTTCCTTTATAGTTTGCTGTGTACCAAATAAATCTTGAGTGTCCGTTTAAAGTTGATTCATTAATACAACAACGTTTTGAATAATCATCTGTTAATTGTCTATCGAATTGACCTTGGTGTTGAATATTACCATTACCATTGTCATTTGAACGTGTAGATTTTGAAGTGTCTGTACAACAAACACCTGATTTTGCATCACCAATCCAGTTCCAACCGCCTAAGCCGTTGCTACCTGTAGCTGTAATACAGAATTGTGAAGCTGATGTCCAACATTGTGACGGAGTTGATGTCCAATATTTGCTTTCATGACCATTTTCTGCACTTTCACAACAAGATTTTGTTGCTTCGATTGGTCCTTGACAACAAGATTTTGTACTTGCAGCCCACCAATGGTTTTTATCTAAACCATTACAGCAAACTTGTGTACCATCTGAAGTACAACAACCAGCGTATGTGTTATATCCTGATGTAGCTTCTGGTACCCACCAGCCACCAATACCAGCTTGGTTTGTTGGTGCTATACATACTGCTTTTTCGTTTTCATAACAGTAATTATTGCCGTTATAACTTCTCCAGATACCTTTACAACAAACTTCTGCATCAGTAACTGAAGTACAACATTTATCAGCAGATGCTACGTACCATCCGCCTTTACCACCTTTGTCAGCTGGGGCATTACATTTATCTTTTTCGCTTGCAAAACAATATTTTGGATTGCTTGTGTTATCAACAATTTTTGTTGTACAACAAGAATTTGTACTTGTAATCCAAATACCACCTAATCCCTCTGGAGCAGGCTTTTCACATTGGGTTTTTGGATCTTTCCAACATTTTCCGTTTGCCCAAAAACCAGCTTCGTGTCCGTCTTCAACACTCTTACAACAAGCCTCTGTGTCATTCGATGTACAACAAGCTGAAGTACCATCCCACCAAGTGTGAGAGCCACCTTTTACATCAGAATATGAATTACAACAAGTAGCATTTGTATTAGATGCTACTGATGTCGCTGTACAACATACGTTATTTTTCCATAGCCATCCACCAAGACCGCCTGTTCCGTCTTTTCTTACTTCACGTTTACAGTATTCTTCTTGTGAAATACATTCAAAGTTTGGGTTTTTATTTGGTAATGGGATATATACTTGTTGTTTTGTTGTACACATGTGTTCTGGCGAATCCCAACAAATTTCTTTGCCGTCTTCCCAATATCCACCATTGTTTTCACAATTTTCTTTTGGTGTTAAACACTTTTTAGTAACTGGATCCCACTTATATTCAGGATTCAATTTGATTTGTTCATAACAGTTCTTTTGATCTTCAGGAATACATTGAATCTTACCGTCAACGTAGTAAGAAACTGTACCTGTTGGACAAGTTTCTGGTGCACATCCACCTGATTTTTGCAACGCTGAACATGCCTTTTCGTCAGCTACGCAAACAACTTTACCGTCACAATTATGACACTTGAATGGTTTATCCTTTGGACAAGTTATAACATTAAAATCTTCATAACAAGTTTCACCTGTTGTTAAAACAACATTTGCACTATTTAGAGGATCTCCGCAACCACCTGTAAATGGTCGAATACCATTATGGAAAATACCTAAACGATAAGTATCCATACCCTCTTTGTTTGGACCTTTATTACCATTAATATCAATGATAATTTCACCGCAAACACCTTTATCTCTGCCATTTACACCAGTACCACGACATAAATGGTCAGAAATTTTGAAAGCAACAGATGCACCGTCACCAGTTCTCAATTTGTAATAATCAGATTTTGCATTGTAATTTACTGAACTTTGACCGGAAACAGTTGATTTTGGAAAACAACTATCTGATGTACTTGCACCACAAACTTTTGTAGATGGGAAATATGATTCCCAAACTTTTGCAAAAAGTTCATTCTTTTTAGCTTGAGCAACAGTACTCATTTTTTCAACAGAATTGTCTTTTGGATTTTTATAAACCCAACGGTCTAAATCATCGTTTTCAGCTAGTGCAATTTTGTAAGAACGATTTAATTTGATTACTTGGCTTTGTAATGTGGCTACTAAATCTTTATGGTTTATGTCTTTTCTTGAAAAATGAACAACGCCAGTAACTGCGGACGCAATAACACCCAATACGATAAGTGCAATCAGAACCTCAGCAAGAGTAAATGCCGGTTGCTTGCCGGTAAATATATTCTTCTTAAGTTTTTCGACTACATTCGTAAACATTAAATACGAAATCCTTCTTACTATTTTACTAGGTTAACAAATTCCTGTTCTACAAAATGAATTAAGTTCAAGCTATCGCCATTAAAGAATTGTTGTAATAAATCCTTAATCGCCAGTTTTGCCATTTCTTCTTTGTCCATAACGGACTTATAGAAGAACTTTTTACCAGCTCTGTATCGTACCAACAACTCCTTGGTGCTTAGCCTGTCCATAACCGTTTTTACAGTTGTGTAAGCTCTTTCGATATTTTTTTGGCTTAAATAATCGACTATATCTTTTACTGAAATGTTTTTATCTTCGTCGTCTTTTTGTATTTGCCATACTATATTTAAAATTTCAATTTCAAGAGTTCCTAAACTCATCAAAACCTCTTCTTTCAATGATTTACATAATTTCAACTATAAAGTTTAAATTAAGGCTTACTATTAAATTTGATATTCAATATTCTAAGAATTTTTATCTAGTTCTTGAACGGAGCTTAACTAAACCGGTATTTTGAGGGTTATTATCCCCTAAATATATAATATTTGGAGCGTAACTTTGGTGAGATTGAACAGATTGGCGTTCAATTACTGATTTATAATTTATGAATCCTTGTGATTTTTTAGCTGAACTTTGGGTATTTGTACTCTGTGCGATATTGAATAACAAAATACCTAAAAATGCAGCTACACAAAGCATTCTAAGTAGATTAGAAATCATTCTTCACCGTATATTCGATTATAGTAAGCCATGTATATTATACCACTATATCTCATGTTTATCTACCCCTAATCGCCATGAATTTAATATAAATTTAAATTTCTTTCAAAATTGGTTTAAAAATATATTGCAATATGTTATACTAAAAAAAAAATGAGGAAATCCAAATGCGTATAAATTTTAAGACTAACACGTATACTGTAGTTTTTTTAGCCATTATTATTCTAATATTAATTGGCTTTCTAAGCATTGGGTACTTTAGAGATAAATATATTATTTATAAAACTAAATCAACTTTTGATATTTTGAGGGATTCTTATCAAAAAACACTTGAAACAGCTAATTTCAAATGGACAGAAAAAGATATGAGTACAACCATTTTTGCACAAAAATTTGTTAAAAATTTGCCGACAAAAAATGTTTGTGAATATACAACTCAAGAGGAATGTTTCCCTCAATATATAAACTTCAAAAATCCACCTGAAGGACTTATTATAGGTGGAACTCAAATTGGTAACTACTACAAGGTAAAATTGAAAAATAATGTATGCGTTGCATTTAACATCCTTAGTCCAACATGCTCTCACACTAGAGGAAGATGCGGTACAATATTTATCGACATAAATTGTGCAGAAAAAGGTCCTAACAAATTTGGTGAAGATCTTTATGATTTTGGTATTTACAAAGATGATATTCGTACTTACATTATTGAAGCAAATCACAATCAACGTTGTTTAAACGGAACAGGTCAAGGTTGTGCAGCATATATGTTTAAATATGGAAACAGAAATTACAAAAAATACGACAAATATGTAACTAAAGAATTAAATAAAGAAGTAAAAAGACAAGCTAAAGAAGAAAAAAAATATCGCAGAGCTTTAACTAAATAAGATAGGAATTATTATGAATTTAATAAAGATAAAAATATCAAAAACTTTGCTACTAATTATTTCAATAATTGTTGTAGTAATTGTATTTGCCTTGATTATAAACAAAGTTAAAAACCAAATTATTATAAACAAAGCAAAAACAGGATATGAAATTATTCAAACATCATATCAAGCTTCTCTAAAAAAAGAAAAATATGTTTGGGATAAGAAAACGACAAAAACATCTCAATTTGGTAATAAACTCGCAAAATATTTACCTACAGAAAAAAACTGCGAATACGATAACGATGGCATTTGCTATCCTAGATATGTAAACTTTAGAAATAAATACAAGGATGAAACTCAATTATATATTTATAACTTTTATAAAATTAAATTAAAAAATGGAATGACAGTTTTAACAAAAGTTGTAAGCCCTGATTGCTCAATGCTAAGAGGCAGATGTGCAACAGTTATGATTGATATTAATGGTGCAAAAGGTCCAAATACTTTTGGTGAAGATATTTATGATTTTATCGTAACAAAAGACCAAGTTAATTTATATCCAATGCAAGCTGACCACGTGGAACGTTGTATTAATGGCCCAGGACTTGGATGTGCTGATTATATGTTTAAATATAATACAAGAAATTATAAAAAATATATCAAAAACTTAGGAGAATAAATAATAAATGTTGATAATAAGAAGAGGCGAATTTTATTTCATAAAATTCGCCTCTTTCAAATATAATTGGAATAATTTTACTAGCCTTCAACTACAGATACGTTTTTAACACCTGCATTTCTAGCTTTGTCCATCAATTTAACAACTGTACCGTGTACTGAATCAGGTTCTGATTGAATAACTAAACCATCTGGATTTTCAGTAATCATATCTTTAATAGTACTTTCCAAATCTGCTTCAGAAACTTCTTCATCATTGATAACATATTTATTATCATTAGTAACCAATACCGTTATCAGCTTAGCATCTTTTAAATCCTCTTGTTTTACAATATCTGGAACGGTAAGATTTAAACCTTGTTGATCTAATAATGGTGCAATTACCATCATAATAATCAAAAGTACTAAGAAAATATCCGTTAATGGAGTAATATTAATTTCGTTAAAAGAATCTCTCATTGCCATATTAATACCTCTACTCAGTCCATTCTTCCACATTTTCATCAATAGAAGATGGGTCTAGAGTTCCATCTTGTACTTCATCAATAGTTTCGGCAAGTTCTTTTTGTTCTTTTTTACTCAAAGGTTCGCCTGCAACTATTAATTTTTCAAAGTCTGCTGCTTTTGCTGCGTTCATAACTTTCATAATTTCAGAACTTTTTGCTTGTGCATCAGCTTTAACAACAACTTCAGGTTTTTCCAATTTTGGTTTCAAAGCTATTAACCCATCAGTTAATCCACTTTCAGAAATTGGAGCACCATTTAAAAACATTTCACCATTTTTAGTAATTGATACTGTTGCGTTCTTTTGTTCAATAGTAAGACCACTATTAATTTCAGGAACATTGATTGAGTTGTCCATTGATTGAAATGTTGGAGCAACAACCATCATAATAATCAACAATACCAAGAAAATATCTGTCAATGGAGTGATGTTTATTTCTGTAAAAAGTTTTCCTTTTTTACCTTTAGATACTGCCATTTTTTACTTCCTTACATAGATACATTTTGTGGTTGATTAGCTTCTTCGCCGTCAACAAAGCTTAAGAATAACAACTTAATAAGTTGAAAATCATCTTCATAACGTTTAACGATAGCTTGGAAAGAGTTGTAGCAAATAACTGCAACAATCGCAACACCAAGACCGAATGCAGTAGCGATTAAGGCTGAACCAATACCCATAGCAACTGCTGCTGACTGATTACCTTGAACTGCTAAATCTTGGAATGTATAAAGAATTCTAACAACTGTACCAAACAAACCTAGGAATGGAGCAACACCACCGATTGTACCTAGAATTGTTAAGTGGTGTTCTAATTTTCTTGTAGCTAAGTTAGCTGCAATATCGAAAGAACGAGAGAAACCTGATTTTTGTTCTGCAAAAATTCTAACAGCTTCTTCTGTAACTTCGCCAACTACACCGCCAACTGATACTGCTAAATTTTGAGCACCATTTAAATTATTTTTCAATAATTCTTTTTGTAATTTTGGAATAAACTCAACAACGTCACGTTTATTCTTTTGATAATAAGCCCATCTGTTGATTGCTACTGCAACAACTAAAACTGAACAAATCAGAATCGGTAATAATACCGGCCAATCTAATTGAATTGAATGTAATAATAATTCCATAATTTTTTCCTCTTTTTTTATGTTGTACTTAATTATTTACCTTTTATATCTTAATAACCCGTAGCCCCAAATACGTTGTAATCAAATGTAAATTGAATATCAATGTATTGACCTTTAAACTCTGCAGGTAATGGTCTGAACGGAGCTGTAACTTCTACTGCATTTAGTGCTGCTCTATCAGCTGCGGCTAAACCAGAAGATTTTGAAACTCTGTTTGAAAGTAATTGACCGTTTTTAGCAATTCTAAATAATAGAACAACTCTCTTACTTTCATTACCTTTTGGAGGATCCCAATTGTATTTAATTCTACTTTGCAATTCTCTCATATAAGGAGCAAAGTTTGGTTCTCTCAAAGCATCTACGCCCCAAGGTCCGTTAGGATTACCCCCAGGTCCTCCGTTACCTACTGAACCTGAGCCACCTCTACTACCTGTTGAACCAGCAGAAGCTAAAGTTCTACCGCTTGAACCACTTCTTGAGCCAGTACCTGAGTATGAACCAGCACTTGAACTTTTACCACCAACAGGTCCTGTAGAATATGATCTACCTGTAGAATTTATTGATGGTGGAGCTGGTAAACCAATTGGTGCTTTTTGAGTTGTATTAATCTTTGGAGCACTTGGTGGAGCATAAGAAGGTCTTGCTGATGGCATTTTTGGTTTTGGTGCTGTTTGACTAGCCTTCTTAGGTGCTGGTGATTGTGTTTGTTTAACAACTGGTTTTGTTTTTGCAGCTTGGTGAGCTTGTTGTTTAGCAACTTTCTTAATCAACTTTTGAGTTGAACTTGCTGCAACATTTGGAGCTTTTTTAGTTGCTTTTGATGGCATAGACACTTTCTTTTTAGGATCGTGTTTACCACCCGCTCTTGAATTTCTATCAGCTCTGTATTTTGTGTTTTTGTTAATTGGCATTTGTTCCTTGTCCACCAAAACGAACTCAATATCTTGAGTTTTAGTTTGTGGAGCTTTAAACATAAATAAATTTATGCCTAATAGCATTAAGAGAAAACTCAAAGCTATTATGAAAAACGCTACCAATGGATGTAATGCTGATGAAATTGCAACACACTTTTTAAAAGTTAGTCCCTTTTCGTCGTCAAGATTTGCAACTTTTGGAACTTTAAAACCACCTTTTTGTGGTTCATCGTCTATTAAATTGTTTAAATTTCCTAATATTGACATCTTCTACCTTTTATTTCTTATGTATATTATTTACATTAAAATTAGAAAACAAATTACCTTAGTTTCTAATATTTTTTACTTATATTGAATTGGTGTAATAGTAATAGGTTGAGTCAAAACAATATCCAACTTTGTATTTGCGGGAACAATAACGTTTTCGCCAAAGTTCCAAATTGTTTTTAACAACATATCATCCAAATCTGAATTAGATTTTGTAAGCTTTGCAATTGTTTCCCTTTTTTCTTGTTCGTTGTTACCAACCAAAACACCTGATAAATCTTTAGTTTTGATAATTGCAACAATAGGAATTTGCAAACCGTACGGAGTAGTAATTAGAGAAAATCTCATATCTAATTTACCATCTGTACCATTTTGTCTAGCTTTTTTTGCTTCAATAACATTACCTGTTAAAACGCTACCTTTAGGAGCAACCAATACTCCGTTATAAGAAAAGTTTTCAGGTAAAGCGACTGTAACAGTTTGTCCAGTTAATAAAGCATTTGAATTTAACTCATAAGTTGTTAAAACTGAAAACTTTGTCATCGCAGGAACAGTAATAACTTTTTGTCTTGTAGTTAATTCATTTGGCTTTAGAGGAACTCTGTCACCAACTGTTGATGATGGCATAGCAAATGCTTGCCCAATAACCATTGATAATGCACATATTAGCCCTACCAACTTATATTTCATCATTCCTCCACAAAATATTACAATCACTATTGTAATTTTTATTTTTAATCGTGTCAATTTGTTAAGGTATGTGTTATATAAGCAGGCTTATCAAAAACCATTATAAGTTGTGCTCCGGCAGCAATAGTGAGGTGTTGACCCATTTTTAAAGTTGGGCCAGGAATCCATCTTAACGTTCCTTTATATAAACCTTCTTGATAATGAGGCAACTTTTTATATGTTTCAGGCTCAGTAATAGTTCCACCTATTGTGTAATCAGGATTTCCAGAATAAATATATCCTTTTATAGGGATTTCAAACCCATCAGGAAGTTGCATCTTTGTTAACTTAACAATCATAGATGCGTTTGTACCAACAATTGGTTCATTAACTTTTTCAATTTCACCGTGAATTATTGTACCTTTTGGGACTACGAGCGTGTCATACATATAAGTATCATCAGTTGCAGCAAATTTTAAATACTTTGTTGTGTCGTCGTTATATTCAGTCGAAAACTCTTGAAGATTAATAACTTGAATTAATGTTCCTTTTGGAAGAACGATAGGAGTATAATCTCTTAATTGTAAATCATCCACGGCAAACGACACCAATGCATTAAGCAAGAATACAACTATAAATATATATATTAATCTACGTCCCTTTTGCATATATTAATTATAATAATCGTTCTAAATTTTTCAAGCATAATTGGCATTTTTTGTTGTAAAATAGTATAAATTCATGAGAAAAATATCACTTTTTATAATTTTAATATTGTTTATCTTATTCTCAATTTTTATTTCAAATTTTGAGAACAAGTTTGAAGTACTTGAAGTTTACAATCCAAGCCAAGCTGGAATAGATTTTAACAAAAATGGACAAATTGATAACGAAGAAGTTATAAATTTAAAAGTAAATTTGAAAAAATTTAAAACAGACGAAGAACAGTTTGCCTATGACTATTTTGCAAAAGAATATTCTACAAACATATTAAAAAATAAGAAAGTTAAATACAATTCAAACAAAAACGATATAGAAATAAATGGACAAAGTTATGTTGAAAGCTTTAATAACCACGAAATAATTTTAAAGAATTTAGACAATTTACGAATTTTGAATTTAAAATCAAAAAAATATCATCGTCTATCTTGCAAATACGGTAGAATGTCACACGATTATATAATTATTAAGAAATCTGATATTCCAAAAGATGCAAAAGAATGTAAAGTTTGCAGAGTAACAAAGCCTGTAAAGCAAACACCTGAAAAGGTAAACAACACAATGGCAACGCTTGATACAGGTAGTGTAAAAGTTGCCTTCACAGATTTAACAAAAACTTTAAAACCTGATGAGTCTTGTGGAACAGATATTTGTAAACTCCTAAAATACAATATTGATAAGTCAAAATTTTCAATTGATATGGCAATTTATGGCTACAACAATATTCCTAAAATAAAACAAGCACTTATTAATGCACAAAATAGAGGTGTAAAAATAAGAATGGTTTACGATATTGATAGCAATAACAAAAACTATTACCCAGACACTCTTCCTTTGCTAAATCTAATTAAGGAAACTTCTTGCGATAATACTAATCCAGCAACAAAACCTTTTATTATGCATAACAAATTTATAATCTTTGATGACAAAACTGTTTTTACAGGATCTGCGAATATAAGCCCATCTGATTTATCAAACTATAATTCAAACGCCTTTATCATAGTAAAATCAGAAAAAGTTGCTCAATTATACAAAAACGAATTTAACCAAATGCTTTCAGGCAAATTTCATAATGCAAAAACAAAAACACCAAACAATAGATTTGTAATTGGTGCAACAGAAATGTCTGTATATTTTTCACCTCAAGATAATACAATCACAAGCCAAATTATTCCATTAATAAATAAAAGCAAAAACAGTATTTATATGCCAACCTTTTTAATTACGCATAAAGGTCTTACAAACGCTTTAATTTCTGCTAAAAACAGAGGCGTAAAAATAAAAATCATTGTGGATGCAGCAAATGCCAACAGCAAATATTCTCAACACAAAAAATTAAGAGAGGCTGGGATTGACGTAAAAGTAGAAAATTATGCTGGTAAAATGCATTCCAAAACAATAATTATTGATAGAGAAACAGTAGTTATTGGCTCAATGAATTTTTCTAAGAGTGGAGAAATCAAAAACGACGAAAACACAATTATCCTAAAAAACCCCAGAATTGCAGAATTTTTTATAAATCAATTTAATGTTATTTGGAACAAAATCCCTGACAAATATTTAAAACTAAATATTTCAGCAGAAAGCAAAGACTCCATAGGTTCTTGCTTTGACGGAGTTGATAACAACTTTGATGGAAAAATTGATAAACAAGATACGGGCTGTCAATATTTAAAACATTAAATTTCTGAGCTATTGTGTCTTTCTCTTCTTACAGTAGAAACCAAATTCATATACAATTCTTTATTTTTAGCACTTGGTTCAATGTTTGTAGCTTCATCCAAGTACATCAAAGCCTCTTCATTTCTACCGATAGATTGATAGAATTGGCTCATCAACACGTATAAAGATGCATCATTAACATTCAAGGAAATTGCTTTCTTTAAACTTTCGATTGCAAATAAAACATCTTCTGATACATAAAGAGCCAAAGCATTGAAGTAATAGCCTTCATATCTGTTAGAATCCATTTCGATAAGTTTTTGAGCAGTATCAAATAATGCAACACAATTTTCTGTAGCATCATAAATTTTAGCTTGTAAAACCCAGTTATCAAAATAATTTTCACTAATTTCTTTAACTTTATCTACAAGTTTTTGAGCAAACTCATAATTACCCTCTTGAATGATAATGTTGATATATTCACACATATATTCTAAACTATCATACTTAAGCTCAAGAGCTCTTTCCATATAAGTTTTAGCCTTTTCGTACAAACCTAATTCTAGATAAATTTTAGCTAATGAAAAAATTGCAAAATCATCATCTGATTCTAAATCAACTAATTGTTCAAGCTCAAATCTTGCACCTAAAACATCTTTTGTTTCAAGTTTTACCAAGGCATTTAAAATTCTTGCTGGTAAATAATTTTCATCAATTTTAAATATTTTCAAAACAGCGTTACGAGTTTTTTCAAAATCACCATTTCTATAATATAAATATGCCAACGCATAAAGATATTCTTTATTTTCAGGGTCTTTAAGAATAGCCTCGTTAAAGAATTTTACAGCTTCTTCAATCCATCCATTCAAATAATATGCATTTGCTAAATCAAAAGCATATTGTGCATTTGTAGGATTTAGGGCTAATGCTTTTTGAAGATAGTTTATACCATCCATAAATTTACCCTCATCCAAAGCAAATAAGCCTAAATAGTGTAAACAAACATCGTTATCTTCCTTGTTAGCAACCATTTGAAAAACAGCTTTTGAACGATATAAATCGAAAACATTGTAATAAAGAATACCTAAAAGAGTAAGTAAATCTGACTCTTCACAACCTTTTGCGACTATCGGTTCAACCATCTCGATAGCAGCTTTGTACTTCATTTTTTCAGCATAAGCAGAGGCTATTTCATAAATAACTTTTGAATCTGTAATATCATTTGAGTCTTTATACTCTTTTATTGCCTCAAAATCACCAAGATTTCTCAAAATATTGATATATTCTGCAACATATTCACTTGAATTAGAAATTTCTAAGATTTTTTTTGCAATTTCTTTTGCTTTTTCAAAATTTCCATTTTTAATTTCTAATTTTGCTAAAAGTTTTAAACATTCAAGATGTTGAGGATTTATATCAAGAGTTTTTTCTGCATATTGATAAACTCTTTCATCATTACCTAACAAAAAGTACAAATCTGCTAATTGAGAAAGAATTTCTACATTATTACCCTCAATAGAAAGAGCTTTGTACAACATTTCGATAGCTTGCTTATAATATCCTTGTCTTTTTAAATCAAAAGACTGTGTTATGTATGTTAAAATTTCATTATTGTTTGTCATGTTTACCTAATTTTTGTAATATACCAATTTTACTTTTATCTTGTTCTTCTTCCGTTTTCTGTTTTTTGATTTCGTTGATAATGATTAAGACTTCATCATTTCCAGCCATTTTAAGATTGTTTCTTGCAATAGCTTCTAAACTTTCGGCAGAAGAAAAATATTTTAATTCTTTCTTTAAAGATTTGTTCTTGTTTTCAGCCTCTAATTTAGATTTTTTGATTGTTGCAATCTTTGTTTGGTATGCAATATTTTTAGTTATATTCAAAATAGCACTAAATGCAACTTGAGCCAAGAAAATCAACAAAACTATAGTTAAAAATGAATAATAAAAACTTTGTGATTTTTGAGATTTTTGCTTCTTTTGAGTTGCTTTGTCTTTTAAGTAAGCAACTTTTTTGAACACCTTTGGAGATTTTGCTGAAAATCTTTTAGAATGTTTTCTTGAACTAAATCTTTTATTATCAATTTCTTTTTTCATTTTGTCCCATATAAAACTTCTTAGAAAAATTATAATATAATTTTTCTATAAACGCAAAGATGTTTCAAATTTAACAACATTTTTAGTTCTACCGTCTTGATAATAAGCCTGTCCAATTCCAACTCCAACATCAAATGGATTATCTTTTATAAATTGTGGAGTATATCTAAGCATAACAGTATTATCGTTTCTTGTGCCTAAAGTGTTAGCTTTAAAAGTATCACTCAATACAACGCCTTTACCCAACTTTATTTCAGGAGTTATATATATGTGATTTGCTTGAAGACCAGTAGACATATAACTATCCATACCATAAGCAGCTTGAATACCAAAACGCTTTGTATCATATCTCGCAAAGAACTTTGTCGTGTATTCATATTCACCAGTATCTATATCAGCACCATACATTGTTCCATAAGATACTTTTCCAACTTTTTCTGTATATGTTTTAAAGAAGTTGTCAACATGATGTTCATTTGCAATGTGTTTTTGGACACCAACTTGTCTATTCTTCATATCCTCATAATTTACACCTTTTACATCCTTAACCGAATATTGGTTATACGTTGTAGGATTTTTTATATTTAAGAAGACACCCTCTGCATCTTTGATTTGGTCAAAGAATACTGTTCCATCTGGATAATATTCAACATACCCATTCAAAACTTCAACTTCTTGTTCTTCGTCAGAAGATTGAACATTGGCATTTGATGAATTATCTTGCAAATTAACATCCTCTGCAAAACAAAACAAAGGAGCAAAAAGAATTATAGAAAATATAATCGCAAGTCTTTTCATATTATTATTTTAAAATAATTTTGACATTCTTTCAACACGTGAAGATTTATTGCAAGAAAATATTTATTGAATATAATAAAAACAATAAGTGAGGTAGGAAAAATGACAGAATTAAAAATTTATTTAGACAAAGACATCAATCAAGATTTAATCAAATCTAAAAAAATTGCTGTAATCGGTTTTGGTTCACAAGGCTACGGTCAATCAATGAACTTAAAAGATTCAGGTTGTGACGTTGTTTTAGGTTTAAGACAAGGTGGCAAAAGCGATGAAAAAGCTAAAAATTACGGTTTTAAAACAATGGCAATCAAAGATGCTGTACAATGGGCTGACATCATCCAAATCCTAATTCCAGATGAAATTCAAGCAAAAGTTTATGAAACTGAAATTGCTCCATATATGACAGCAGGTAAATATTTAATGTTTTCACACGGTTTTAACATTCACTTCAAAAAAATCGTTGCACCAGAAGGTGTTAGCGTAATCATGGTTGCACCAAAAGGTCCTGGCCACACAGTAAGAAGTGAATACGAAGCTGGTAAAGGTGTTCCATCATTAATCGCTGTATACCAAGATGCAACAGGTGATTCTAGAGAAGTTGCATTATCTTACGCTAGTGCTATCGGTGCTGGCAGAGCTGGTATTATTGAAACAACTTTCAAAGAAGAAACTGAAACAGACTTATTCGGTGAACAAGCTGTATTATGCGGTGGATGTACTGCATTAATCAAAGCTGGTTTTGAAACTCTTGTTGAAGCTGGTTATTCACCATATATGGCATACTTCGAAGTTTGCCACGAAATGAAATTAATCGTTGACTTAATCAACCAAGGTGGCTTCGCTGATATGAGATATTCAATTTCTAACACAGCTGAATACGGTGACTTAACTAGAGGTCCTCGTGTTATTACTGAAGAATCTAAAAAAGCTATGAAAGAAATTCTTTCTGAAATTCAATCAGGCGAATTTGCTGATGAATTCTTGAACGAAGTAAATTCTGGCAATAAGAAATTTAATGAACTAAGAGAAGCTGGTAGAAATCACCAAATCGAAAAAGTTGGTGAAGAAATCCGTTCTTCATTCTCTTGGAGCAAATCAAAAATTATTGATAGAAATAAAAACTAACAATAATTGAACTTAATTCAAAAGGGTTCTTTTACAAGAACCCTTTTTTTAACAAAATACAATAATCGGAAGAGGTAAAAATGTTTGATACTGAAACAATATATGAAGTAGTTATTTTCTCAATTGGAGATACAAAATCTGGTACAAAAATGGGCAAATTGCAATTAAAAGACCCTAATGACGATAGTCTTTTAAATTGTATCCTATGGGAAGAAACACTTAACAGATTAGATAGCAAATTATTCCGTACTGGTAACAAATTACGCATTGTTTCAGGTTCATTTAACGAAAAATATAACAACTGTCTAGTTTCTGCACTTGAACTTATTGAAGAGGCAAAAACAGGTTTAGAAAAAGACGAACAAGAAAAAGTTTATTCAGAACTTGTAAGTTATATCGAAAAAATTACAGACGAAAAGATGAAAAACTTTTTGAAAGAATATTTTGACAAACACGAACACGAAATAAAAGTAGCTCCAGCAGCAAAATTAATGCACCACAATTATATGGGTGGATTAATGATTCATACTTTAGAATGTTTAAAATATGCAGACACAATTCTTGAAACCTCTTTCCAACGAATCTCAAGAGATAGAATCTATGCAGCATGTATTCTTCACGACATTGGAAAAATCTTTGAATACACAATTGACGAAGAATCGGGACTAATAGATTATAACGAAGAATTTAAAAAAGATTGGTTAACTCATTCTCAATATGGATACTCATTATGCATGGAGCATGGGTTCAAAAAAGTTGCTAGAATGATTGCAGCACACCACGGAAGAGCTGATTGGGGAGCGATTATTGACTTAAATGACAAGGATGTTGAATCTGACTGTTACCTAATTCACCATATAGACGACCTTTCAGCCAAATTTGGCAAAATTAGTATAAGTATGCTATAATTCAAAAAGTTGTAAAAGGTATATAAATGAAAGTAAGTGTAAAAGTTCCAGCTACATCAGCAAATTTAGGACCAGGATTTGATTGCCTAGGTCTAGCTTTACCGATTTATAACATCATAACTATCGAAGAAAAAGTTCTTCCTGGTAGCGGAACAGAAATAAATATTATAACAAATAAAGCTTCTGACGAGGCTTCTGCAAGCCAAATTCCAACAGACGAAAACTGTATTGTTTATAAGGCTGTAGAAATGCTATATAACTTAACTGGACAAAGTCCCTCAGATTTGAAAATCACTATTGAAACTCAAATTCCTATTGCAAGAGGTTTAGGTAGTTCAGCCTCTGTTATTGTTGGTGGTTTAATGGCAGCAAACTCTTTATTAGGAAACCCTGCAGACGAAGCTGCTATCTTATCAATAGCAACAGAAGTTGAAAAACATCCTGATAACATTGTTCCAGCAGTTGTTGGTGGGCTTGTAGCAAGTTCAATTGAAGATGATGGTAGTGTATTCTATCATAAACTTGAATGGCCTGACGAATGGCATGTAACTCTTTGCATTCCTGATTATGAACTTCAGACAGAAATTGCACGTTCTGTTCTTCCAAAAGAAGTTCCAATGCAAGATGCAACATTCAACGCTATGAGATGTGCAATGTTTATGGAAGCTATCAGAAATAAAGACACAGAACTAATGAAATTTGCTCTTAAAGACAAACTTCATCAACCATACAGAATGCGACTTCTTCCATCTTTCAACGAAATTCAACAAGCTATGAAAGAAGAAGAAAATGTAATGGGTTGCGTGCTTTCAGGTGCTGGACCAACTATTCTTATCATTTCTTACGGAAATAATATTGATTCAATCAAACAAAATGTGAGAGAATGTTGGAATCAATTTAATATTAATGGCGAAATCATTTCAACAAAAGTTGAACAAGAGGGTGCTAAAATAGTAGATGTCCATAACGAGAGAGCAAACTTTCACCAAACAATATAGCCCCAATAATAAGACTAATGAAAGTCGCAAACATTACAGCTCCAGCTGCGATGTCCTTTGCCATACCAACAAGTTTTGAATATTTGTTATGAAATACTGCATCTAACCCATATTCCAAACCTGAATTAACCATTTCTGCAACAATAACCATTGCTATTGTTAAAAACAAAATACAGAATTTTACAGCCGTAAAATTAAGATAATACGCTGCTAATAAAACTAATATTGCTACGACAAAATGTATTCTAATATTGCCCTCTGATTTAAGTGCTAAACGAATACCACGGCTTGCATTTCTAAATGCACCAAATATACCTTGAGCCTTATATTTTGACATAATTTATAATCCTTTTACTAAAGCTAATGCATCCTCTTGAGATTTCACAATAAAATTATATTCTTCTTCTGTTTGATGGTCAAATCCTAACAAATGCATCATTCCATGTGCAACTAAAAAGTTTAGTTCTCTTTCACGAGTGCAACCTTTTTCAATAGCATTTTTTTCTACTTTATCAAGTGCAATAATAATTTCGCCAAGATTTATTTCACCATCAAAAATAAATTTTTCATCGTCTGCACTATCAGCAAAGATAGCAAATGTAATAATATCCGCTGGATAATCCTTGTTACGGTATTCTCTGTTCATTGTGTGAGTTTTTTCGCTATCACAAAAAAGAATATCAAATACAAGTGTGTCATATTCTTGATTTTTCAAACACGAATTATCGTAAATTTCAGGTGTTGACAAAAAATATTTGAGATAGGCATCAGCATTGTCAATCAATTGCTTCTGGTCTATATCCCACTTCTCATAAATATTTTCTGTAAAAATATTAATGGTTGGCATCGTCATTTCTGTCATTCTTTTCGCTTTCTAACGATTTTACTTTATCTTCAAATTCCTTATCCATAACATCAGGAAGAATCATTTTAGCTTTTTCAACTTCCTTATCTATGTCGTTTTGGTATTTAATTCTTTCATGTTGCATACCACGAATAATTCTACTAAATGTAGTTGCTATTGTCTTCAAATCCCTCAACGTCAATGGAGAATCTGATAATTGACCGTCATTAACTCTTTCTGCGATAATTTTGTCGATAACAATATCAACTTCTTCAGGAGTAGGAGTTTTTAAAGAACGAACTGCAGATTCAGTAGCATCAGCTATCATAAGAATTGCAGCCTCTTTAGATTTAGGTTTTGGACCAGGGTATCTAAATTGTTCTTCTTTAATGTTTTCGGCACCTTCTTCTTGTACGGCTCTGTTGTAAAAATAACTTGCCAAACTTGTACCGTGGTGTTGTAAAATAAAGTCGTTAATTATTGGCGGTAAATTGTTTTCTTTAGCAATTTCAAGTCCGTCTTTTGTATGTGAAATAATAACAGTCTTACTGATTTTTGGATTTAATTTTGTATGAGGATTTTCAATACCAAAAGAAGACTGATTTTCAACGAAGAATAAAGGTCTTTTTAATTTACCAATATCGTGATATAAAGCCCCTGCACGTGCAACGATAGGATCAGCACCAATAGCTTCGGCTGCAGCTTCGCAAAGGTTAGAAACCAATAATGAATGGTGATAAGTTCCTGGAGCTTCCATTTGTAAACGTTTTAATAAAGGTTGGTTGTGGTCAACAAGTTCAGCCAAACCGTAAGGAGTTGTAACTCTGAATGCACTTTCAAGCATTGGCATAACACCCAACGCAATAACAGCACTTAGGATACCATTTACAAATGCCATTGAAGAATCACGTATAATTAAAACATTATCAATATCAATTAGGAATTTTTCTAATAAGTAAATACTCATTACAACAAACAAACCTGTTAAAGCAACATAAAAACCCACTTTAATAAGGTCTGAACGTCTTGAGAATTTAACTTTTGAAACAGAAATTTCTGCAATTAATAAAATCAAGACAAATGAAATTAAAAATTCTATATCAAAATGCATACCTAAAGTTAAGTTGCATAATAATAATAGCGTTGATAAAAATGCTAAACGAGAGTTAGCAAAAATTGATAAAATAATTATATAAGCTGGGAATGGCAAAATATATGGAGAAAATCCAGTTGGTAATAAAACCGAAATCAATGCCATAACCAAGGATAATACTGCAAATATAGTTAAATTAGATTTTGCAGGGTGTCTTTTTTCGTAATCCTCTTTAAACATAATGAATACGAAAGTAGAAAAAGCTACAAAAAGATAAATACCAAATAAACCTAAGAAATTAATATCAACTAGGTTGTATCCGGCTTCACGCAAAGCATCACGTTTTAATTTTGTAACAGGTTCACCCTCAAATAAGATTTTATCACCTTTTTCAAAAACTACTTCATAAGGTTTTACAGAATTACGAGCATTTTTCTTCGCAATATCTGTTGCAATCTCATCTACTACCATATTTGGTACAATAACTTGCTCTAAAAGAGCATTGGCAATTGTATTTTGATGTTTTGTCAAATTTAAAGCATAATGTCTTTGAAAAATTTTGTTTAAATTATCTTTCTCCAAATCTTTTTCAGAAACACCGGCAGCTAAAACATTTGCAAGTGTAAGTTTTGATTGCTCAAAAACCTTATTTAATCCGCCGTCACTTGAATTTAAAAGATAACTTACAATATAGTTTCTTTGATTGTCATCAGAAATATCAAATAACGCCGCTAATTCATCTCTTTTTGTATATCTTGTAGTACCTTTACTTCTGATAGTGTGAATCGAATTTTCTAAAGAAGAAAGATTTGTTTTAATAAAATCATCTTCTGCCGTTGTTAAAACCGGTTCGACCTTAGCTTCAACTTTTTTTCTTTGACGCTCTGTTTTTTTAGTATCAACAACAGTAATAGTCTTTTCTGCAACTACATCTCTTTTAGAAATACCATTCTCAACAATCTTTTGAAAAAAGAAATTTTGAGAACTAATAATAAAAGTCATAGCTACAGTAAACAGTATGAAAGATACTGTAAAACGAAAACTAGAAGATGCAATTATTTCTGCAAATTTTTCCTTGTAATTCAAATTTACCATATATAAAAATCCTATTTATTTCAGCTTAATACATATATTTTAATACATACTTAAATTTTTGCAAGAATCAAGGAGTAAAACTGTTAAAAACAGTAAAAGTTAACGACTTTTAAACTAATAATTTTAAATATGCACTTATAAAAGCATCGACCTTGTAAGAATTTGATTTTTCTAAACTGTTTTTAGACATTTCAATATATTTATCATTAGATATATCTAACATTTCTTGCATAGCAGTTGCTAAAGCTTTTACAGGATGTTTACCAGCTTCGTAAACAATTCCGTTAAAATCTGTTTTAATTGAATCACAAGCCCCACAATGATTTGGTACAATTGCTGGAACGCCACAAGCTAAAGCTTCTGTAGTAACCATTCCAAAAGGTTCTAAAATTGATGGCATAATTAAACAATCTATATCATCATAAAATTTTGACATATCATTGTATAAACCTAAAAATTTGCAATATTTTTCTAATCCATATAATTTCATGATAAAGTTTATAAACAAATTGTTTTTTGGGTATATAATTTTTAATCTAAAATTTTTATTTTTACGTTTCAAAATTTTTATTGCATTTAGAGCGACATAACCACCTTTTCGTTCAAAACCAACAGCACAAAGTCCAAAAGTAAACAAGACCGGTTTTTCTGTCTTTGCAAATTGTTCAGGATATTCCTCAATGGGTGGCGGAATAATAACAATATTTTCTTCTTTTACTCCGTAATTTTCTATCATATCCTGTTTTAAGATAGAGGAAGAAACAACAACAATTTTTGTATTTACAAGATTTTCTTTCACACGATAATAATCGTTTAATCTTTGTATATGACGTTTTTTCTTAAAAATTTTATATAAAGTATATTTTAAAGGAGAAAACATTTTCTTTGCTCTAAAAGGGTAACTGTGATCGTGAATATATGTTATATCTGATTTTAGACTAGCTTTATCCGATAAAACAAAATCATAATTGCCACGATTGTTTTCAATTTCACCAAATTCATAAACTTTGTCGAAAACGTTATGAACATTACTTAAAATTTCACTACAATATAGGTCTACTTGATAACCAGCATTCTTTAAACCATTTACTAATAAATAATTAAGCTTTACTCCACCTGATTCAAAATTAGCGTCGGTGTATAAATAAGTTACAAAAGCTATCTTTTTCATAAAACCCCAAATAAATTTTTAATGATTTACGCAAAATATACCACGATAACAAGCATAAATCAAATAAATCTCCCAATCACAACAATAGCTTAAAAGGCAATAAATTTTCAGAAAAATACTTTATATAAGTAAGGAAAATTATATTTATTATTCATACATTTTTTAGCGTTCAGTAAAAAGCTGATTGCCATTGTATTTTGGATATTTTGTTAAGAAATGTGTAGTTTTATGCAACAAAAAAGGCAATTTCTTAAACTTAGTTTACTTTATATAAGAGTAAGAGAGATTTAAGAAA
>DBIX01000046.1 GCA_002297005.1 Cyanobacteria bacterium UBA791
TATTTTAAAATTTTAAATCATACATAAAATTGATATTAAATAAAGAAGGGCTATTTTTGTTACGTGCGACACCATATATTATTAAAATTTTATTCAATATCAATAACAACAATTTCAGGAGTGCATAAAAATCTTATAGGCAATTTACTTGTACCAATACCTGTTGTGACATACATTTTTTTATTATTTTCTTCAAAATATCCACTTGCATATTTTGTACCGAATTTTGACGGACAAAAAATTGCACCAACAAATGGAAAACGAACTTGACCACCATGTAAATGCCCTGCTAACGTAAGATTTACTGAGTCAGGAACATTTTCAAAAACATCAGGTGAATGTGTCAAAAGAATTGTTGCACCATTTGTTCCTTTTAAAGCTTTTTTAACATCAGGTTTACCTGTTTTTAAATCTTCAACACCTGCAATATAAAGTCCTTTGTCTTCTGCTTGTACAAAAATATTATTATTTGAAACAGTCGCAATACCATAATTTGAAAGAGTTTGAACAACTTTGTCATTATCTCTATGATAATCGTGATTTCCAAGTGAAGTATAAAAACCATAACGAGTTTTTATTTTCCCAAGTTCGTAAGCAATCTTATCTAAAGACATTGTAGAAATATTTCTGTAACCTGAAAAGAAATCACCTGTAGACAAAACTAAGTCAGGATTTTCAGAATTAATCATATCTACAATTTTCTTTAAACGATTTTCCTCATAAAATTTTATATGAAAATCACTTACAAAAACAATTTTCAAACCTTTTAAAGCTTCATCTTTTATTTTAAGTCTTTTAACAACAAGTCTATTTGGTTCAATAAATAACCAAATAATTAAAAGTAAACAAATTGTAAGTATGAAAAAATTTATCATACAGATATTATAAAGGGCTGACTTGTAAAAGCCAACCCTTTTGTAAATTTATTGTGATGTTAATTGTTTTGGATGTTTTGTTGTTGCTGTTGTTGTCTTCTTTCTTCTTGAGCTTTACGTTCTTGTTCACGTTTTTCACGAACTTCAGAGTCATTATTTTCAACAAAAATCAAAGTTGCTACATCACCAAAATCATCTGGTACTGAATTTTCTTTAACTTTGTCTGAACGTTGAAGATGTTTATAATCATATTTAATATCAACTTTTTTACCGTCATAAGTACCTTTTAAAGTTTTATCACCTAGATTAACAATTCCATCGTCTTTAAATTCGACATCAAAAGATTTGCCGTTATATGTTCCTTTATAAGTTTTTTTATTTGTTAATGTCATGATAGCTTTTCTTGACTTCATATTTAATTCTTTGTCACCAATAGAACCTTTATAAATTGTTGTTCTTGTAAGAGGTATTTTTCTTTCTTCTACATCAACTTTTTTACCATCAATATTACCAATAGTTTGATAACCAAATTGAACAATATTTTTTCTTCTCAAAAGGTCAAAATCTTTTCCTGCAATATTACCTCTATAAATATCAGTTACTAAACCTTTTTTTATTTTTCCTTGAGATTGTGTATCAACAGCACCAAATACCATAATTTCTTCTGGTTGTTGTTCAGTTTTTTCTGTTTTGGTTAAGTTTGTGTTTTGTAAGTTATTTACACCGTTTATATTCATATCTGTCATAGGTTGCTCCTTTAATCTTTTAGTTTGCCTGATTTTTCTAATTCTGTATGTGCTACAAAAATAAATGATGCAACATCTTCAAAATCTTTTGGCAAGTTATTCACCTTTAATCTATCATTATCTGTTAATTTAGCTGGGCGTTTTTTAATATCAACTCTTTGACCATCAAAATAACCTCTGATAACTCTATCGCCATCATCTTTTTCTATATTATCACGTCCAACCTCTACTTGGAAAGATTTTCCTTTGAATTTGCCCTCGTAGATTGCACGTTCAGCATTTGAAAAGTTCTTTGATTTTGATTCCATTTCAAAATCATTATCACCAATTTTACCAAAATAGTGATTTAAACCATTCATTGTAAATTGAATTTCACGTTCTTCAATATCAACATCTTGTCTTCCAATTCTGCCTAAATATTGACTTCCTGAATCAAATTCATTTTCACGTTTGTACATTTTGAAATTGTTAGAGCCGATTTTGCCGTGATAACCTTGTTTTTCACCAAACACGGTTGCCTCTCTAAATCCACCATAAGTTTCAACCATTATGGCTGATTTGTTGTAAGAATATTTACGGCTGTCAACTTCGTTTTCAGCATAAAGTTCTTTTTGCTTTCTGTATGATTTATCCATTTCTTCTGTACGATTTTTGCTACGTTCAGAAGTGTATACAAAGTCTTTGTCAGTTCTATCTTTTTCGTCCATGTCATAATTTGAACTGTCAAATTTTTCACGTTCGTTTTCAAGTGAATTATATTCTCTTGTGCTAAATCCACAATAATTTTTTACAGGTTTAGGATCTGTTGTATAATTGTATGATTTTGGAGTTTCTGCAGATTTTTGTTTATTTGGAGAAGTTTCTTTTGATTGCTTTGGCTTTCCTATTGTGTCGTCTTTTTGGTATTTTTCCAAAACTTCTTTTTTAATTTGGTCTGCAGATTTTCCTTTTACATTAATTTTATATTTTTCGATGTATTCAGAATAATTTCTTATTACATTTTGACGTTCTTTTTCAGCTTTTTCTTTTGCTTCTAACGTTGTTTTGTAATTTGCTCTTTGTTGTTGTTCTTTGTTTAATTTTTTAGCTTCTTGTTTTTCTGCTTTTGTCATTTCAAAAGCTGGTTTATTTGAAGCATTATCTAACTTTTTATTTTGTTTTTCAAGTTCACCAAGAACAGTTGGCATTTTAGAATTGTTATCAAAAATGCTACCTGATTGTTGAGATGAATTATCACCACTCAAATAACTCGGAACTTTGTTATTGTTCTTCTTTTGAGGTTCGTTTGCACCGCTTAAATTAATATTCATATCAACCATTTATTTTAAACTCCTTAATGCATCTTTTATAATACAACTTTTTTCTAATATCGTCCAGTATTACTCTTGAACCAATTTATTTAATCTTTCACAGAAAGCATCAGCACTTAATTTCTTGCCTGTAACTTTTTCCAAAATTTCGTCATCTGTTTTCGAACCACCATATTGGAAAACATTTTCGTCCAAGTATTTTGCTGTATCTTTATTTTCAGTTAATTTACCTAATTTTTTAGTTAAGCCATCATATAATTGAGCTTTGATTAATGAGGCTCTAAAATAGTTTTGGTAATATGCAGGGTGTGACAAGAAGTGTGGAACAGTTGCCCACTCATTTGTTGCTTCGTCTTTTTCACTACGTCCTTTGTATTTTACACCCATATCTTTCCAAAGTTGTTTTAAATCTTGGTCAGGGTTTTCGTACATATTACGTTCAAAATCAATAATAGCCATACTTGAACCAACAAAAGTTGATTCCTCTTTACCTAGAGATTTTGCAAATTTTTCATTAACTTCAGGTGAAACCTTGTCTTTTGCAAGACCTTCTGTTCTAATCATATCGCCCATCATCATAGCAACAGCTTCAGTCATTGTGCTTGTTGTATCTTGTTCCATATAAGGAAGTTCAGGATTTGTCTTTACGGTAAACACAGAGTGACCAAGTTCGTGCATTAATGTATCAACACTTGAAACATTATCTGTTAAGTTAGCCAAAATTCTCGCATCTTTACCAGCCTTGATTGGGAATGAAAAACCGTGAGTATTTTTATTTTCACGAGGGAATAAGTCTAACTTGATAGGTAATTTATCAATATCATAACCCATGCCGGCATAAGCCTTTTTAGAAATATCAACAACTTCTTCTTTTGTTTTAATAGCGTCATTTACAATTTTTTCAGGGTCTTCGCCAGCTAAATAACCGAAATGGTAACTTCTCAAATCCTCAGGTTTTACACCAAAAGCTTCGGATAAGTCTTTTTTGATACCTTTCATAACTTTGTCATTAGATGCTTTTGTGTTTTTAGCAACATCATCTAAAAGTTTATCAAGTTCTTCAGGCTCAATATCGTAATCCTCTTTTAATTTCATATCAAAATAATTGTCATAACCTTTTTTCTTAGCAAAATCATTACGCATTTTTACTAATTCAACAAGATCATCAGCAATCAAATCACCTGATTTAATTTTTGCTTCTGATGCTTTTTTACGAATTTCAGGATTTTTTTCTGTTTCCATAATTTTACCGATTTCAGCCTTTGAAACAGGTTTTCCATCAATTGTCATTTGGTATGAATTAAGTTTTTGAGAAATTTCATTTTCTTTTTCGTTCATTGCTTTCATTTCGGCTTTGTATTCAATACCATCCCCGAAAGCACTTGTTAAATTGCGAAGTTGTTTTTGAAGCTTTTTGTCTTTTACTCCACCTGATTTGTTTATTTCTTTTAATTCTTTATAAATTTCTGCATTGTCAAAGAACTCAGTAGATTTATCTTGAGCAACATTCATTTTATTCATATTTTCTTCTGTACTGTTTGTATAAAAATCCCAACAAGCAGACTCTGATTCAGACATCAAAGGCTCCATATCCTTAGAAATTTTTTCTCTTAATTCAACAAATTTTTCGTCATTAGTTTTTGGTGGAGTAACACCTGAAAAGCTTACACTATCCATCGGCATTGGCTTTGTCTTTGGAAAAGGATTTCTTGATACTGATTGAGAATTGATTTTATTATTTGGATTAAAGTTATTAATTTTCATGAATTTACCTACCTTTTTTAGTTAGATAAAGACACGTAAAAATAATAATTGCTATAATTTGCTACTAAAGTAACAAAAATTAAAATAAAAAATAGGTCAGACAAAAATCCGACCTAAATTTTTAAACTTGTTAATTTTAGTGTTCACTATTTATAACGAAAAGAAGTGCAACTACATCAGCGAAGTCTTTCGGAATTTTATCGCCTTGAAGACTCTTACTGTTACCACCAACATTTCTTTCAGAATTGATTTGAACTTGTTGGTCGCCATAAGAACCAGTCATAACTTTTCCATCCACGGCACTCATATTTCTGTTCAAAGATACACTAAAGTTTTTACCCTTGTAGCTTCCACTATATACAACTTTGAAATCTGAAACAGGAGATGGCTTAGATGAAATACTAATACTGTTTCCACCAATATTACCAGCATAACTGCCAGCACCACTGATTGGTCTTTCACGTTCTTCAACGCTTACTTGTTTGTCACCAATTTTACCTAAGTATTGATTACCAAGTTGCATTTCATTTTTTCTACGATATAACTTGAAGTTTTGACCACCAATGTTACCTTCATAACCTGGTTTACCACCAAATACAGTAGTTTTTCTAAATTTGCTACCTGAATTTATTGAATCATCAAACGCATTATCGATGGCTCTATCAATATCTACATCATCAAAGATTTCATTAAATTCATCAACCTTTTGTTGATAATCTGTAAATGGATCAGATGGAAGACTTTTTCTATATTGAGCATGTTTAGATTCTTTAGCATCAAGTACAGCTTGTTTAATTTCATCAGCAGACATACCTGTTACATCAATTTTGTAATAATCAATATAACGTTTAAATTTTTTTATTGCATCTTGACGAGCTTGTTGTTCTTTTTGATATACAACTCTTTTTGACTCAGATTTGTTTAATTTTTGAGCCTCTTGTTTTTCAGTTTTTGTCATTTCAAAAGCAGGCTTTTTTGAAGCATTATCTAACTTTTTGTTTTGTTTTTCTAATTGACCAATAAGAGAATAATCATTCTTCTCTGGCATTTTATAGCTGTCTTCTATTTGTTGCATTGGCTTGTTATTAGTCTTTGATTTTGACTTTGTATTTTGCGATTTTTGATTGATATCTACTTTTATTTCTTTATGTTCGTATTGATATTCATTAAAAATACTACCAGATTGTTGAGATGAATTATCACCTGATAAATAACTTGGGACTTTACTATCGTTTTTCTTTTTTGGTCCATCTGCACCGTTTAAATTAATATTCATATCAACCATATTGCCCTCCTATAGCTTTTGTTTAGTATATCACACAAAAAACACGTAAAGATAAGAAATTGACTCAAAGGTACAGTGCCCCACATATCATATCATATCATAT
>DBIX01000016.1 GCA_002297005.1 Cyanobacteria bacterium UBA791
GTTTATCAGAAGTAACACGTATTGCAAGCACTACTGAATTTAATGGTAAAAAATTACTAGATGGATCAATGGATGCTGGTATTAACTTACAAGTTGGTATCACATCAGGCGATGATTCTGTAATCAATTTACAAGGTTCATTATTTGCATCAACAACAGCAGAATCATTACTTGGCACATATTCAATCCAAGGTAATGGTGATGGTGCAATAGGACCAAGCCAAAATAAAACTGTAGAAGAAGCAACTGGTAATGTTGTTTTATTCTTAGGTGCAGATAATGAAACTTATGCAAAAATTGGTAATGATTATTTCCATTCAACTGGTACTCCAGAAATTGATGGTGTAACTTATCGTGGATTAGAAACAGTTTCAGCAGAAAAGGCTAAAGAATTAGACACACGTTTCCATGATGAAAATGCTACAAACATTAATAGAACAAATACTAGTGCAAAAGTTATTTTTGGTAATAAACCTGCTGGTTCTACTGATTATACGTACAAAACAACAGATAATTTGGATGCAATCTTCACAAATGACACAACAGCAAGAGCTTTATTAGATAACATTGATAAAGCATTAGCAGATGTAATTGACAGAAAGACAGAAATCGGTGCTGCACAACAAAGAATAGCATCAGCAATGGAAGTAACAAATGTAATGTCAACAAACTTTACATCATCAAACTCATTAATTAAAGATGCTGATATTGCAGAAGAATCTTCTACATATATTAAGTATCAAATTCTTCAACAAACAGCATCAAGCTTGCTTGCAACAGCAAACCAAAACCCATCAATTGCGATGAGTTTGGTATAGCGAAATTTCGGACTAGTGAGCGATAGCGAAACTGGGTAAGCGAGTGCGAAATTGACGACAACGAAGCAATCCAAAAAATAAAATTTAACCTTTCACGAAAACCCTCGCCCCCTAAAGGTGGGAGAGGGTAGGGTGAGGGGGATGATAAGAAAGAAATAAAGGAAACAAAAAGACACTAGAAATACTTATCACAAAAATATATGACAACTAAATAGACAATTGAATACATTGACAACTGAATAGAAAAAAAGAAAAGAGGAAAAAATCTTTGATTAAAAAGCTTAACCCTCATTTGTCCTAACGGACATTTTCTCCCATTACATTGGGAGAAAGGTACCCCTCGCCCTAGAAAGGGAGAGGAAATTTATCAATACGAAGAAATGAGTATTAGATAAATTGGTGAGGGTTTTGAATGATAATAAAAGACAATTATCCTCTGACGATGAAAAAAGAAAGGAACTAGAAATTCAAAAAATACTTTAAGGCTGTTACGGTCAATCGAACAAGGCAACAAAAAAGGCAGATTAAGATTAAGAAAAAATATTGACTGTTAGAGTGGAAAAATACAGCAAAAACTCGTAGATAAATAAAGGAATAATTTATTTACACAATCACTAACTAGAAATAGTAGCAAATGGATTAAATTACATTGAAAGGAGATCAATCTTATGGCTATTACAATTAACACAAACGTTGCATCACTTACAGCTCAAAAATCTTTGAACAATGCAACAACAAAAATGAACACAGCAATGGAAAGATTATCAACTGGTTTGAGAATCAATTCCTCTAAAGATGATGCAGCAGGTTCTGCAGTATCAACAAAATTGGAATACAAAGTAAGTTCATTAGCAGTTGCAGAAGACAACGCTCAAATGGGTTCTTCATTACTAGATACTGAAGAAGGAACATTAGACGTTATCCAATCAAACATGACACGTATCAGAGATTTGACTGAACAAGCAGCAAACGGTACTTATGGTACAGACGCAATGACAGCAATCAAATCTGAAATTGCAGGTCGTTTATCAGAAGTAACACGTATCGCAAGCACTACTGAATTCAATGGTAAAAAATTACTAGACGGTTCAATGGATAATGGTATTAACTTACAAGTTGGTATCACTTCAGGCGACGAAGCTGTAATCAATTTACAAGGTTCATTATTTGCAGAAGCAACAGCTGAATCATTACTAGGCGATTATTCAATCAAAGGTGATGGTAAAGGTAATGTTGTAACATACAATGACGGTACAAATGATGTTGCTAGAATTGGTAATGATTACTACAAAAATGAAAATGGTAAATTAACTGCTCTAACAGGTGGTGATTTAACTACTGCAAAAGAAGCTTACAAAGATGAAACAATTGATAAAACAAATTCTGATGCAGAATTTTACTTTGAAGCAACAGTACAAGATGCTGAAGGTAATGACGTTCAATCTAAAAATGCCGTAGACAACTTAGATGCTATCTTTACAAATGACGTAACAGCAAGAGCATTCTTAGACAATATCGATAAATCTTTGAATGATGTTACTGCAAGAAAGACAGAAATCGGTGCTGCTCAACAAAGAGTTTCATCAGCAATGGAAGTTACAAACGTAATGTCAACTAACTTAACAGCTGCAAACTCATTGATTAAAGACGCAGACATCGCTGAAGAATCTTCTAACTACATTAAGAACCAAATTCTTCAACAAACAGCATCAAGCTTGTTAGCAACTGCAAACCAAAACCCATCAATTGCATTAAGCTTAATCTAGAATGCGTAAGCCGATGTGAAGTCTGAAAAGACTAAATCGAAAATTAACCTTTCACTTAAACCCTCGCCCCCTAAAGGTGGGAGAGGGTAGGGTGAGGGGGTTAACCGAAACGCAGATGTCATGCTGAACTCGTTTCAGCATCCGACAAAATTTAGATACTGAAACGAGTTCAGATGATCTAAACTAATAAAACTTAATACGATTGTTGGTGTAGATTATTAAAGGATTAATAACTAAACTTAATCTAATAGCCATAGTGATTGCCGTGTTGGTTGTTACTAGGCGGCCAACATGGCACACTAAGCAAAATTTGAGTAAGATTATTTATAATCGAAAAGAAACCCTCAGTTAATACTGAGGGTTTCTTTTTATCTTTAAAATTTTATTATGCAAACAGGTCAATTCTTCTTTCTTGTTCTGTCATTTCAGAAGCTTTTTTAGGTCCTGCATTTTTTGCATTTGCCTTTGCTACATCTTCTGGAGTTTCACCCATTTCACGTGGTCTTGCACTATTTCCTCTTGCGGGTGCTGTCGTATATGTATTTCTACCAGTTTTCATGACATCTTCCGGTTTTTCACCCATTTCACGTGGTCTATAATTATCGCCACCGTTTCGTTGAGCTTGTTGATACTTTTGAGCTTTTGCTACATCAGCTGGAGTTTCGCCCATTTCTCTTCTATACGTACTACCATAAGATTGAATACCTGTAAACATAACCTAGTTCTCCTTATATTAATTTTCTACACAAATATACATGAATAATTTTTCACTACACACTTATGTATTATATAAGTCCTCTAAACCATGATAATTGCTCATGTTGAGGTGGTTTGTTAAGATATGTTAATAACCACAAGAGATTGCTTCGTCGTTACACCACCTGTGCAATCAGAGATTGCTACGCTTCGCAACGGTGGTATCGTAGTGTTGCTCTGCTTGTCTTTGCCTACGCAAAGCCAATACCAGCAACACCGGCTTACGCATTTTTGCTCCTGTGAAATCGAAGATTTCTACGTCGCTATTATTATGTTACGTCTTCCAAAGCCTTGCACTTCTGCAAGTCTTTTCAGACTTCACATCGGCTCACGCATTACTTTATTGCGAACGTTACATTAGCAACCGCAGTAACTTTCTTTTCAATTGAAGACAAGTCGTTATAGCCTGAATCACTTACGTCATTTGAATCAACTGGTGTAATTTGGAATACACCCATTCTTGCAGAACGGATTTTACCTAATCTATTATGATTTGATTTCAACATTGATTTTGCTCTATTTCTTGCGTCTTTTGTTGCTTTTTCAAGTAGTGTAACTTTCAAGTCTGCAAGTTTTGAATAATGGTATTGTGGTTGTTCATCACTTGAAATATTTAAGCCTTGTTCAAGTAAAACTTCGTAGTTTTTTGTTAATTCATCAATTTTTGCAACATCATTTGATGAAACTTTAATTGGTTGAATATAGTTATAATAATCAACTACGTTTGTTTGATAACCATTAACTGGGTTTGTTTTATATGTTTCATATCCATTAGCTAATTTGATTTCAATTTGGTCTTCTGTAAAACCTTGAGAAATTAAATATTTTTTAACTGTTGGAAGTTGTGATTTCACAATTTTATATGCTTGAGTTTTTGTCGGAGCTTTTGCTTTTATTGAAAAAGTCCAATTTGCAGAATCTGATTTAACAATTTCGTAAGCTGAACCTGTTACAGAAATATTATCTTTTGAAAGATTTGTTGTTGATACAACTGCTGCAAAAATTATTCCAATAGCTAGGCAAATGCCTAGTATAGCAATTTGTAAATCTTTAAATTTTTCATATAAATTTTCTGGCATTTTAAAGTTCATTTTATTTCTCCTTAAAATTATTTAATTTTCTTTAATGATGACACAAAGTTATTTGTTTGTATATCACCGTCAAATTTTGTTAAAAATACTTGTGCTGTTGCCTCGCCTGTTTCAAGTTCAGGAAGTTGTGATAATTCTGCTGCATAATAGCTTACTTGTTCTTTTGAATTGAATGGCATTTGATGAGCAAGCGTTTCAAGTGATAATCTTCTCAAGAAACCTGTAAATCCTTTATGTTTATTGTTGAATTTCGTATAAATTCTCAAAGATGCATCCATATTTTCAAGATTTAATTGACCAACGATAAATGCACTCAATTGAGGTGATGATGATTTAATCATCATTCTTTCAGCAATATTGTTTTTTATCACAATAGTACCGTTAATCTTTTTGAATGTACCCTCTGGGACGTTTACTATATCTAAAATTGTTGTTGGACTAACCATTACAATAGGGTTTCTAAAGATTGCCGCTACATTCAAAATATATTGTACAAGTCCAAGTTTTGCAATTGAACCATTGTTTATTGCAAATCTGATTTGTCCATTTAATTTCATATCTTTATCTGTATAAAATTCAAGCAACGCACTTGCTTTACCAGAAATTTCTTTTGGCAAGTTTAAGGTTGATGAGGCAATAGCATCTGAATCAACGTCTTTTGCACCTAATCTTACTGAATATTTTTGTTTTGCTAAATCGCAATAAACTTTTAGTGTTGAAATACCGTCTGCAAAATCAAATTTATTAGATTTTATTTCTAAAATTCCTTTTGGCGTCAAGGTTAGATTTGCATGTAAATTACCAAAGTTTATAAGTTTATAATGACCTTTGTTAACGTGGAATTTACAACTCTTGATTGCAACTAGATTTGGCATAAAAGCAATTTGCTCTACATCATTAGAGTTTGTTGTTGCCTCAGAAGCTTTTTCAACTTCAAAATATTTTGTAGGAACGTCACTTCTTGTGATTTTTAATTGTGCCATTCTTTGTTCTCTCAGTTTAATTTGTTCTGGAGTTAATGGTGGTCTTGGTGCAAAACTTTGCATTACTCTATCAATATCAAGTTCATCAAATGTCATATCAACATTTTGAACAATGATAGGGAATAGCATTCTGTTTTGGATATTACCGTCAAGTTTATATTTTGCACGACGAAGTGCTCCTTCGGATTTAACATGAACATTATCTCTATCAGAAGTTATATCTGCGTTTTTGATAAATAATCCTGTTCCAACAACAATTACTCTTGAGAAGTTTATGTCAGAATCGATATATGGATTATTTTTATCGTGATTAATGTATTTTAGTTTGCCCTTAAATGTTCCTCGTTTAAACAAGTTTTGGTTTACAAGTACATTGAAAAATTCACTCGGCAATACTTCTGGAATATCAAATGCCAATTCATTGATAGCACCAGTTACTATATTAATCTTACTTTTTATTGATACAAGTGGTTTAGACATTGGTCTTCCACCCTCTGCAATAGTATCAGAGATATAATAGTTCAAGTGTTCAATTTCAAGGTCTTGACCTTTCATAATAAGTTTGATACCCAAAGCTCTATCAAATTTATTAGAACTAATTGAAGATTTTTCTATCAACAAATCTGAACCTTTAGGGATTTTTGCACCACCTGCAACTACAACTTTTCCGCTAATATCGTAGTCAACACGTAGAGCAAATTTTGATAATCCTACAAGATTTAATTTGCAACCAGCGATTTTTGATACATATCTTGCAAATTCGTCCTCTGCAACACCAGTTACTGCAAGAACTGTATCTGCTGTCTTCATATAGTTTTTAACTGTACCTGAAATATCGATATTGTTTGCTTTTCTTGAGCCATAAAAACCTTTAATATCTTTTATTTCAATATTTTTAGGGTCAATTTTAATAAGCCCTTTTGTTACTGTAAATGGTAAATTTGCAACAGGTATTAATTTTGCATTAATCTTATTAACGTTGACATTACCTTTTATACCCTTGTTTGAAAGGTTAAGGTTAAAGTTGAATGAACCATTCAAATCTTTAAAACATGCCAAAACTTCTTTTCCGTTTGGAATTATTAAGTTTGAATCAAGTGCTTGTTTTACGTTATTAACATTGAAGTTTTTAGAAGTTACATCAAAAGTATATTTATTGTTTTTATCAATATATCCGTCTACTGCAACCATTGATTTGTCAACGATAAATCTGAAATCATCAACAACCAATTTTTTGTCCTTAATATAAACTCTATCAAAATCTCTGAACATTAATCTAAAACGTTGATTATCGTATTCAATATCAGTTAAGATTTTGAAGTGTACATATTTTGGTTCTTTTTCTTTTGTTATTTCTAAATCTTTGGCTAAAACTTTTACCAATACTCTATTATCAGGTCTATAAAGTATCATACATTTTTTCAAATATAAGATAGAATTAAACCAATAAATTTCGTATTTAGACGGTTTTTGTTCTTCGCCCTCTTTTAAAGTTAATGTTTGTAATTTGTTTACATCAGCAAAAATATCGTCTGCACCAAGTTTGTTTAATACAATTTGTTTCAAAAGAATTTTGCTAAATGAAACACTACTATCTAATTTTTTAATACTTAAAAGAATTTCGCCATTTTTTGTTAATAAAATTTCATCAGCTGTAAATTCGATATTAGTATTGAATGCAGTTTTTAATGCTGGGTTTTCAACTACTAATTCTGCACCAATTTCTTTTTTAACAGTTTCTTGAACATAATCTAAAAATTTAGGGTTTGAAACAACTTGTGGCAGTACAAAAATGTACAAAGCGATAGGTATCGCAATTAGTATAGCGAATATTGAAATTAGTATTCCAAATATTTTTAAAAATTTATTCATCTAATCCCCAAATTTTTTGACTTGAAAATTATATCATATTTTATGATAATATACGAATATGAAAAGAATTTTAACTATATTATTTACATTATTATTATTTCAAAACATCGGCTTATGTGTTGATAGTCTGTATACGACAAGCAACTTAACCGTGTTTTCTGAAAATAACAAATACGGTTTAAAAAATGATAAAAACGAAATCATTGTAAAACCTGAATACAAAAAACTTATCAGATTAGGTCAATCTTCTTGGATTATTCAAAAGAAGAATAGATTTGGACTTATTGACTGCGAGGGAAATTATCTTGTTGCACCAAAATATCTTCATGTCGAAAGACTTTTCAATAAATGGGTAAAACTTGGTAATGAAAAAGATTACGGTATCTATGATGAAACAGGTAAAATTATTGTTCCACCTGTTTATAATTCTATTGAACCTTTATTTGGTTTTAGATTTTTGACTTATAAAAATTACAAGTATGGTATTTATAATTCAAAAGGTGAAATGCTTTTAGATAATGAATATGATTATATTTATATGCCAAATCCAAGAACAATGCGTATTAAATACGAGGATAAATGGTATGAAATTGAAAAAATAACTAACGAGGAAGCAATAAAACTTCCGGAAGATACCGTAAAAGTTAGCTTGGATGGTGAAACTTTTAAAGTTACAAATATCTTTATTAATACAGGTGTTGGAGCTGGTTATTCTGTTGTAACTGCAACTGATTATCTGCTAAAAATCTTCTCTACAATTTCTCCAGCTTATGAAGAAACTATCGATGATTTAATGCTTTCACAAGGTGCAGAAACAGTATCAATTTTCATTAAATTGAGTTGGATACCAAAATTCCCATTTGTATATGCAAAAAAATATTATAACAACTTGATTACACCAAACAAAGGTCCTTTAGCTAACGTAAGAAACGAACTTAAAGAACAAATGAAATAGGTTAATAATTTTAAAGTGGCGTAGCCAACGGCTACGCCACCTTTTTGTTTAAATTTTTTCTTTTAATTTTTGAATTTTTTCAAAAGAGTATTCAATTTTTTCTCTTAATTCTGTATCCTTTAGAGCTTTTTGATAAATATTTTCTATCATATTAATAACTTCATCTGAGGCATCTCGATAAATAAACATGTTTAAACCAGCTCTGATACCTAATTCACAAGCTTTTTCAAAGCCGTAATTATCAGCAATCGCTTTCATATACATATCGTCAGAAATTATTACACCATCAAAACCTAGTGTATTTTTAAGATAGTCAATGCAATTTTTATTCAAGCTTGTTGGGTATTCTTTTCCAAAAGCATTTGCTTGAATATGTGCCACCATAACCATTTCAATACCGTCTTTTATTAAAGTTTTAAAAGGTTTGATATGAATTTGTTCTAACTCCTCTAAGGTTTGGTTTAGAGTTGGAAGTTCTAAGTGGCTGTCCTTTGAAGTATCTCCGTGTCCTGGAAAATGTTTTATACAAGGGATGATTCCATTTTCTCTATATGTTTTTATAACAACTCTTGCACCTTTTATTACATCTTCTGGGTTATCTGCAAAAGCTCTTTCGTTGATAATTGGGTTGTTTGGATTTGAATTTACATCTGTGCATGGTGCAAAATTCAAATTTATTCCGTATTCTTTTAATTCTTTTGAAATTTCTTCTGTCTGTTTTTCTAAAAAGTCCAAACCTTTTTCGTAAGCGTATTTTGCACTCAAATATTTTTTACCATTATGGATGTTTTCTGTTCTTTCAACACGTCCACCCTCTTGGTCTATTGAGAAAAATGGTTTTATCTTAGCCTTTTTATCTAAATCTTGTATTAAAAATTTAAATCCATCGGTTGATTTAATATCCTTGGTAAAAAATATTACTCCACCTAAATCGTTAAGAATAGCTTGTGGAGTGTTTTTTGGGTCAATACCCAATATAAACATTTGGTATAGTTTACTTTTTAGTTCCATGATAATATCATACATTTGTATGAGACCTAATTGCAAGTTTTTATTGTAATATGTAAATACTAAATAGGGAGTAGGTAAGTAATAATGAAAAAAACATTAGTGATATTAATATTAGGTGTTTTTACGCTTATGGCATTCGGTATTGATGCTTATGCAGCAAAAAAAGCATCAAAAAGTAAAGTTCCGCAAGAAGAAATTCAAGCGATGTCAGATACTATTGATGCTATAACAAGAAAAGTTTATAGCAACACTTTACTTTCACCAGAAGATAATAAAAATTTAATCAACGTAAAAATCAAATTAGATAATCAAATGTTGATTTCACCAGATGTTGTACTTGCTCCATTGTATTATAAATTAGGATGTTTACTAAAACTAAGAGATATGCAACCAGAAGCAATTGAATGTTTCCAAACAATATTAGAAAACTTCTCAGATACAGCACTTGCTCCTAAAGCTAGAGCCAACTTGAAAGCTATGGGTGTAGAAGTTGCAGAGGTTGAAGATACAATGTCTGAGGATGATGAAGAAGAAGAATAGCGTGAGTGAGCAGAGCGAAATTTCGGACAAGTGAGCGAAGCGAAACTGGGTAAGCGAGTGCGAAACCTACGACAACGAAGTGAAGTAGGTGACAGCAACGAGCATAAAGAAATTTCAAGACAGCCAAGGCTTAGAGATTTAAGGATTAAAAATAGAGGCGAAACCAATGGTTTCGCCTCTATTTTTTTAATGTTTTTAAAAATTATTGTTTACGTTTCAAATAATCTTCAATAAATCCAGTATTAAATTCACCTGTTTTAAAGATTTCGTCTTCAATAATATCCAAGTGGAATGGAATAGTTGTTTTAATACCAGTAATTACATATTCTTTCAAAGCTTGGTACATTCTTCTTCTTGCTTCGTTTCTTGTTTGTCCCCAGCAAATTAATTTACCAATCAAAGAATCATAATATGGTGGAATAACGTATCCTGGGTATACGTGTGAATCAACTCTAATACAGAATCCCCCTGGAGCAACATAACCCTCAATTTTACCTGGGCTTGGCATAAAGTTTCTATCAGGGTCTTCTGCGTTGATACGACATTCAATAGCATGACCTGCAAGGTGAATATCTTTTTGTGTATATTCAAGTTCTTCACCAGCAGCAACTTTAATTTGTTGTCTTACAATATCGACTCTTGAAATCATTTCTGTTACGCCGTGTTCTACTTGAATACGAGTATTCATTTCCATGAAATACCATTTGCCGTCAGTATCAAGTAAAAATTCACAAGTACCAACACCTTCATAATTAATGGCTTTTGCAGCTCTTACTGCTGCCTCGCCCATTTCTTTTCTTGTTTTTTCATCAATAACTGGAGATGGAGCTTCTTCTATCAATTTTTGGTGTCTTCTTTGGATAGAGCAATCTCTTTCACCTAAGTGAATAACGTTGCCATATCTATCACCAATGATTTGAACCTCAATGTGTCTTGGGTTTTCTAAGAATTTTTCTGCATAAACATCAGGATTACCAAAATAGTTTTGAGCCTCTTGTTGGCAAATATTCATTAATTCAGGTAATTCTTCAGGTGTTCTAGCTACTCTCATAGCTTTACCGCCACCGCCTGCTGTTGCTTTAATAATAATTGGATAACCAACTTTTTTTGCAAAATCTAGAGCCTCTTGAATAGAACCTAAAATTCCAGTACCAGGAGTAACAGGAACATTATTTTCTATCATTGTTTTTCTAGCATTGGCTTTATCACCCATTAATCTCATAGTGTCGCCACTAGGTCCGATAAACTTGATGTGATGTTGATCACAAATGTCAACAAAATCAGGTCTTTCAGATAAGAAACCATATCCTGGGTGAATAGCATCAGCACCAGAAACAACTGCTGCTGAAATTATTGCAGGAATGTTCAAATAACTCTTTGATGGTTCATTTGGTCCAATGCAATAAGCATCTGTTGCCAATCTAACGTGTAATGAGTTTGCATCAGCCTCTGAATAAATAGCAACTGTTGCAATACCTAATTCTCTACACGCACGAATAACTCTAACCGCAATTTCACCACGGTTTGCAACTAAAACTTTTTTAAACATATTAAAAACCTTTATTCAATGTACATTAATGGTTGACCGTATTCAACAGGTTGACCATCTTCAACACAAATTTCAACGATTTTGCCTGAGAAATCAGATTCAATTTCGTTCATAAGTTTCATAGCTTCAATAATACAAACTACTTCACCTTGTGCAACAAGTCCGCCAACTTCAACGAATGGAGGTGCACCTGCAGCTGGAGCTTTGTAGAAAGTTCCTACCATTGGTGATTTAATAACTTTGTCTGATTTTTTTGCTGGAGCTTCAACTTTCTCTTCTTTTGGTTGAACAGGTTGTGGTTTTTGAATTTGAGGCATAACTTGTGCAACTTCTACTGCTTTACCAGCTTCTTTTTTCAAAGTTACTGTTTGTTCACCGTCTTTCACACTCAATTCAGTAAGTTGATTTTCTTTTATCAACTTAGCCAATTTTTCTATATATTTAATATCCATGATTAATAACCTTTCAGTTAAGTACTAGCAACGATCTAGGTATTCGTTTGTTCTTGTATCAACTCTGATTCTGTCACCGTTTTGTACGAAGAATGGTACGTTAACGATAGCACCTGTTTCAGTTGTAGCAGGTTTTGTACCACCTTGAGCTGTGTTACCCTTTTCTGCTGGTGGTGTATCAACAACTTCTAATTCTACGTGTGTTGGTAAATCACAACCGATAACTTTTGTATCGTGCATTAATACTGATACGTTCATGTTTTCTTTTAAGTACTTAACGCCATCACCTACTTGTTCTGGTGTTAATGTGATTTGTTCGTAGTTTTCTAAGTCCATCATAACAAATCCTGTACCTTCTTTATATAAATATTGCATATCTCTACGGTCTAACATAGCTTTTGCAACTTTTTCACCAGCTCTGAAAGTTTTTTCTACAACTCTACCAGTTTCAACGTGTTTTAGAGTTGTTCTTACGAAAGCTGCACCTTTACCAGGTTTTACGTGTAAGAAATCTACTACTGTCCATAGTCCGTTATCTAATTCTAGTGTCAAGCCTGTTTTTAAATCGTTTACAGATATCATAAATTCTCCTTTTGTATCTTTTTCTTTTATAATTTAACATCCTGATATTAGCATAAACATATTTTTTTTCAAAATCATTGTTACATGATTATTTACTTAAAGCTTCTTTTATCTGCTTTATAAAGGATGTTTGCTTAAAGTTATTTTTTACAAAGTAGCTTGTTGCACCTAAAGCTTTTGCTTTTTCTTGGTCGTCTTTATTTGTATTTGATGACATAACGAAGACAGGAATGCTTGATTTCATTTTGTCTTCTTTTAGTTTTTCTAAAAATTCAAAACCATTCATTTCAGGCATATCTAAATCAGTTATGATAGCGTCATAGTGTGATTGACTTAATTTTTTGAACGCTTCTATTGGATTGAAGACTGTTTCAACATTAAAACCTTCTAATGTTAGCATATTCTTTGCTAAAGTTCTTACAATAACTGAATCATCCACTACTAAAAGTTTTTTATTTGCCATTTTGTTTTTTGATTTGTTTTCTAATAATTTAATTTTTTCTGCAGCCAAAGTTTTGTTTGATTGTAGTGTAGCGTTTTTCAAAATATCTGAAATGTTCAAGATAATACAAGTTTCACCGCTTGCAAGAGTTGAAACACCTGAAATATTTTTCAACTTTTGAATTGGTGGAGCTAATTTTTTGTGTAAAATTTCTTGTGTCCCAATTAATTTATCAACGATTAAACCAATAACTTTATTATCAGCTTGAACTATCATGATTGTTCTATAGTTAGATGGGTTTTCTTCTTTTTTAAGTTCTAAAATATTTGCTAAACTATGAAGAGGAATGTTTCTTTCTTTGTAAAGAATAGTTGCCTGTTCATCGTTTACATAAATTTCGTCCAAAGGTTTTGAAAGAACTGTTGCAATTGTAGACATTGGTAATGCAAAAGTTTTTCCTGCTGATTTAATGATAAAGGCATTCATTGTTGACATTGTTAATGGTAATTCAAGAGTTATGCAACTATATTTATTCAATTCGGTTGCAATTCTTATTTGACCGTTTAACTGCATCATTTTTGATTTAACAACGTCAAGTCCAATACCTCTGCCTGAAATATCGGTAACCTTGTCATCTGTCGTAAATCCAGGCCAGAATATCATGTTCATAACCTCGTTATCTGTCATGGAATTTAATTCTTCTGGAGTTACAAATTCTTTTATAATTGCTGTTTCTCTAATCTTTTGAAGATTAAAACCTTGTCCATCATCAAAAACTTCTAAGATAATTTTGTTGTTTTCTTGTTTTGCACTAATGCTGATTCTACCTGTTGGTGGTTTACCTAAAGCCATACGTTTTTCAGGTGTTTCGATACCATGGTCGATAGCGTTTCTTACAATGTGAATTAGTGGGTTTTTGATTTCTTCAATGATATTTTTATCAGCTGTAGTATCAGAACCATTGATACTTAATTCAACTTTTTTATTTTTTTCTTTTGCAATATCTCTTACCATTCTGCCGAAGAAGTGGAATACTGTCGCAAATGGTAATACACGGATATTTTTAACCATTGTGCCAAAATCTTCGATTAGGGAATTAAGTTTGTCATCATCGTCCTGATGAGAACGTTGCAAAGTGCTGATTTCGTTTATTAAATCAGCTAATTTTTGGTAATCTTCTAAAAAGACATTTGAAGTTTGTCTTAAATATGAAGATAAAGTTTCGTTTGAATTATTAGAAATTTTTTTATCAAGAGTTCTGATAGTGTTGATTTTTCTAAGAAAATCTTTTTGGAAATATTCCATATCTCTGATAATGTCTGAGAATTTAGTTAACTGTTTTGAAGTTTTTGTTTTTGTAGTTAAAATTTCGCCAAGTTGATTAATTAAAACATCAAGTTTGTTTGAATCAACGTGAAGAGTTTTGATTTCACTTGTGTTAAAGATTTTAGAAAAATCGCTTGAGGCTTTAGTTTTCTGAGGAGATTGTGAAGCCATTGGTAAGTCAAACATATCTCCGCCATCTCCAACGCTGCTTAAATCAAGTAATTGCATCATGATTTCTAATTGTTGGAATAACAAGTCGAAGTTTCCAGAATCTACGCCGTTGTTTAGTAATTCGTCAAGATAATCTATAGCCCCAGAGATAATCATCAAGGCTTGTTCGTTTGGACAAACGTTTGTTTTTTCTGAGTATTTTAAAATCTTAAGAATTTCACCAATCATTTTTGATGCGTTTTCGTTTTCACAACTTTTTTCGATGCGTTCAAAAAATTCTCTAACCTCGTAAATATCGGTAATATCTGTTTCTAGTGATGGAATTTTTGCTCTAACTTCGTCAAAGTTGATTGCAGTTGAAGTTTCTTCTGCATCAATAATTTCACTATCAATATAATCTTCTTCTGTTTGTTCTTCTAGTTTCTTTTCTTCTTGCTTTTGTTGTACAAAAACAAATTCTTCATTGTATTTAGACGATATTTTGTCAAAAGCGTAAGCATAGTAATCAACAACTGGAATGTTGTTTAATTCATAAGTTGCAGACAATACGTTGATAACGTTTGCAATATCGTTCTGCATTTCAATTAATTCTCTAGTTGTAAGATTATAAGAGGCTTGTTTTACAAAATCTAATTTAACTTTTGTGTTTTCAATGCTCATTTTGATTTCAAAAAAGCCAATATCATTAAATAGGTCAAACATTCTATTTACGTAGTTTGACATTCTATCAATCATTTCTGTATCACAATGTTCTTCTAATCTCATTAAACAAATAAGTGTATTAACTATTAGGGAATTAATTTTATCAATAGATTCATTCAAAAGAACTCTGTTAAAATCCATAGTTTCTTTTGTTGCAGTAATATTTTGATCTTCTGCACTCTTGATGTTATCAAGAATGTTTAATTGTTCGTTAACAAGAGTAACGTCTGCGATTTCTTGTCCTGAATCGATAGAACTTTTTACAATATCAGAAATCATATCAACAGTTTTGTACAAAATATCAGAAATCTTAGTATTTAAGATAAGTTTATTTTCTTTAGCTAAATCAAGAATATCTTCCATTTTGTGAGCAAGAGTTTGAACAGAATTGAAACCAATCATTCTTGCTGCACCCTTTAAACTGTGGGCATTTCTGAATAGAATAAGAATAAGTTCTTTGTTTTTCGGATTACGCTCCAAATCAAGCAAAGAGTTATTCATTTTTGAAATAATTTCTTCTGCTTCAACCTGAAAAATATTTAAAATTTCTGTTAGTTCGTTATCTGAAAATTCCATAATTATTCGTCAAAAATATTTTCTTTTAAGCTTGATGACATACTGTTTAGAGAGTTAAGAGCGATAATGCTTTCGTCAACAGTATTTAAGAAAGAGTTTAACCAATTTGAAATTTCTGCAAGTGATAGACAAATTTGAGAAGAATAATTGTTTTGGCTATCAGTATGCGTATTGATTTGGTCAATTGGTTGAGAAATTTCTGTAATAAGTTGGTTCATACTATTGATAGTGTTGATTGCATCTTTTGCAGATTTAATAACTGTATCAATTTCTTTAGAACTTTCTTCTGTGGCTAAAACAGAAGTACTTGTTGAAGTTTGAATATCAGCTAACATATTTGAAATTCTGCTTGTAGCCTCTTTAGATTCTTCTGAAAGTTTTCTGATTTCGCTTGCAACAATAGCAAAACCTTTACCGTGTTCACCAGCTCTTGCGGCTTCAACTTCTGCATTCAAGGCTAACATATTTGTTTGTTCTGAAATATCCTCTACAACTGCTAAGTTGTTTTTGATTTGTTGTAATGTGTTTGATAAATCTAATGTCAATTCTGCAACAGTTTGCATTTTTTGTTTTAGGTTATAAATTCTATCAGAAGTGTTGTTCATAAATTCTTTTTCTTTGTTTGAGCATTCTAAAGTTGATTGAGCTTTTTCTGATAAAGATTTAACGATTTCTTTTGTTTGAGCTGAAATGTGTCTAATACTTTCAATAGTTGATGCTTGTTGATTTGCATCTGATAAATGTTTGCTTGCAATATTTTTTTGATTATTAATCAAGTTCAAGATAGCATTTGTTTTATCAGAAGTTGAACTAACTTGTCTATTTACGATAGAAGAAATAGTTTTTTCAATCCAGTTTTTTGTCATACAGTATTGAACCGCATACAAGATTACAAGAGTTGTTAAAACCATAAATAGGTTTAATAAAGATGCTTTTTCTAGATATGAGAAAGCACAAATGATTGCACCTGCAAATAAGAAAAATAACACATCAAAAATTGCTTTTATGTTTAATTTATGCGAAACATTCAGTCTAACTTTATTTTGCATGGAAATACTCCTTTTATTAAAATTGTTTTTATAATATAATTATTGTAATACAAATTTATTTTAAT
>DBIX01000001.1:0-7929 GCA_002297005.1 Cyanobacteria bacterium UBA791
TGTTACGTCCGTTAACATCATCTGATTTGATTGTAAGCATTTCTTGAAGTGTGTATGCTGCACCGTAAGCTTCAAGAGCCCAAACTTCCATTTCACCAAATCTTTGACCACCGAATTGAGCCTTACCACCTAAAGGTTGTTGTGTTACTAATGAGTAAGGACCAGTTGAACGAGCGTGAATCTTATCATCAACTAAGTGGACAAGTTTCAATATATATGTTAAACCAACTGCAACTGGTTCATCGAATGGTTCACCAGTTCTACCGTCGATTAAACGAACTTTACCGTCTTCGCCAACCCAATCGCAACCTGATTCTTTAATACCTTTTAGTAATTCAGCTTTAGTTGCAATTTCTGATTGGTTTTCGCCATATCTTTCATCAAAAGATGGAGCTTCGTAGTAGTTACCTGTTAAGTATGCTGCTAAACCTAATAAGTGTTCGTAAGTTTGACCTACGTTCATACGTGAAGGAACACCTAGTGGGTTCAATACAACATCGATTGGTGTACCGTCTGGTAAGAATGGCATATCTTCTTTTGGAAGAATTCTTGATACGATACCTTTGTTACCGTGACGACCTGAAAGTTTATCACCTACAGATACTTTACGTTTTTGAGCGATGTAAACTCTAATAACTGTATTTGCACCTGGTGGTAATTCATCACCTTTTTCTCTGTCAAATACTTTAACATCAAGAACTCTACCGCCTTCGCCGTGAGGAACTCTTAATGAATTATCTTTTACATCTCTTGCTTTTTCAGCGAAGATTGCTCTTAATAATTTTTCTTCAGGTGGGTGTTCAGATTCACCTTTTGGTGTAACTTTACCTACAAGAATATCATCTGCATAAACTCTTGCACCGATACGAACGATACCACGTTCATCCAAGTGTCTTAAAGCATCTTCAGAAACGTTTGGAATTTCACGAGTAATTTCTTCTGGTCCAAGTTTTGTTTGTCTTGCATCTATTTCTAATTTTTCAATGTGAACTGATGTGAAAATATCATCGTGAACGCATCTTTCTGAAAGTAAGATAGCATCCTCGAAGTTATATCCTTCCCAAGGCATATATGCTACTAAAACATTTTTACCTAATGAAAGCTCACCACCACATGTTGAAGCACCATCTGCAAGTACATCACCAACGTGAACTTTATCACCCTCTTTAACGATAGGTTTTTGGTTAATACATGTATCTTGGTTACTTCTTACATATTTCATTAATTGATATAAGTGAGGTTTATTGTCCATATCTCTAACAATAATTTCTTCACCTACAACTCTTTCTACAGTACCGTCACAGTCGCAAACGATAACCATACCTGAGTCTTTAGCAACTCTCTTTTCCATACCTGTACCAACAACTGGTCTTTGAGTAATTAAAAGAGGTACTGATTGACGTTGCATGTTAGAACCCATCAATGCACGGTTGGCATCATCGTGTTCAATGAATGGAATCATTGATGTCGCAACTGAGATAATTTGAATTGGGCAAACACCCACAAAGTCAACTTTTGAAGATTCGCACATAATGAACTCTGAACGATAACGAGCAGGAACATTTGCATCTTTAAATCTTCTATCTTCTGTTAATTTAACGTCAGCTGGAGCACAACGATAGTTTTCGTCTTCGTCAGCTGTCATATAAACTACTTCATCTGTTACAACGCCGTCTTTTACAACGAAGAATGGTGATTCGATAAAACCATAATCGTTAACACGAGCGTGTGTAGCTAATGAACCAATCAAACCTGCGTTAGGTCCTTCAGGTGTTTCAATTGGACAAATACGACCGTAGTGAGATGGGTGGATGTCACGAACTGCGAAACCAGCTCTTTCTCTTTGTAAACCGCCAGGTCCTAATGCTGAAATACGTCTTTTGTGAGTCAACTCAGCAAGTGGGTTAATTTGGTCCATGAATTGTGATAACTGAGAACTACCAAAGAATTCTTTCAAAGAAGCAACTAATGGTTTAGTGTTCAATAAGTTCAATGGAGTAAGAGTTTCACTATCTTGAAGTGTCATTCTTTCTTTAACGATACGTTCAATACGGCTTAAACCAACTCTGAATTGGTTTTGTAACAATTCACCAACTGAACGAATACGTCTATTACCTAAATGGTCAATATCATCAACTGTACCTTCATCATAAGTTAAGTTAATTAAGTATTCGATAGATTGAACAATATCAGTAATAGTCAATGTTCTTTGAGAAGCATGAATATTCAAGTTCAATTTTTTGTTTAATTTGTAACGACCTACACGACCAATATCGTATTTCTTTTCATCGAAGAAACGAGCTTCGATAATTTGACGACCACCTTGAGCAGATGCAGGATCACCAGGTCTTAGTTTTTTGTATACATCAATTAAAGCATCTTCTGTTGTTTCAGTTGTATCTTTTTCTAATGTTTTCTTTAAGAATTCAAAGTGAGTGAAAGATGCTTCCATTTCAGCTACTGACAAGCCCATAGCCTTCAATAATGTAGTAGCTAAGATTTTTCTGTTTTTATCGATTTTAACGTAAATTAAATCGTTAGAATCTGTTTCAATCTTGATCCAAGCACCTCTGTTTGGAATGATTGTAGCATTGTATAAACGTTTACCAGTTGGTGAAACATCACGTTTGAAGTAAACACCAGGTGAACGAACGATTTGAGAAACGATAACACGTTCTGCACCGTTAACAATAAAAGTACCTTTATCAGTCATAGTAGGAATATCACCGATATATACTTCTTGTTCTTTAATTTCACCAGAATCACGGTTAACTAATCTAACCATTACACGTAATTGTTTTGCGTAAGTAGTATCGTGAATTCTAGCTTCTTCGATAGAATACTTAGCATTATCAAATGTATAATTTGGTAAAAAGTGTAATTCTAAACGACCAGTATAGTCTTTGATTGGTGAAAAAGAAAGTAATTCTTCTTTTAAACCTTCTGTTAAAAACCATTCAAATGATTTTTTTTGCACCTCAATAAGGTCAGGTAAATCGTCCAATCTGGTACTTGGAATACCCATTGGAGTTACTCTTTCTGCGAATTTTGTCGACATTCTATAAACCTCGCTTCTTGTATTATTCATATTGTGTACGTACTAAAAAATTTATAAAACTTAACATTTCTGTTATAGCCTATAAGAACATGTATTTTAATGTTACTACGACAATATAAATAGTCAAGAAATCATGTAAAAATTACACTAAAAAATTGTTACAAAATTTTACAATTAAAAACTGTCATGTTAAAACTCGCAATATAATTAGCTTTGACTGTCAAGTGGGGTTTAGAAAGTTTATAACTTACGGATATTCTTCCATGTCATTGCTAATATTGTCATGCTGAACTCGTTTCAGCATCTTACCAGCTTGGAATAGATAAATTAAATGATACTCTCAAATAAATCTTTCATTTCTGGATTAAATTCTTTTATCAAATTTATCTTCCATCGTCTATGCCAACGTTTTAATTGTTTTTCTCTGTTTAATGCTGTTTCTACATCCTCTGTTTGTTCATAATATACTAATCTATCTAAGTTATATTTTTCTGTAAAACCCTCTACTATTTTATTCTTATGTTCCCATATACGTTTTTGAAGATTACTTGTTACTCCAATATAAAATGTTGTTTCTTCAAAATTGGTTAAAATATATACAAAATAAGATTTTTTCATAGATTAATTATAGCATACTACGTTGGTAAGATTCTGTGGAGAAACCAGACATTTTTCACGAAATCATAGATTTCTGAAAAAGCAGTCAAACAAGTTCAGAATGACACAAAAGGTATGGCGAAGTTTGAGATAAATATTCTACCCACCACTCAATATTTTTACAATGTTCTATTAATTTATATAATATGTTATAATAATTAAGATTATGAACGAGATATTATCAATATTTAGAAATAAAAAAGCCTTTACCATTGCAGAAATGACAGTTGTACTATTAATCTTGTCATTAGTAATGGCAGCTATTTTACCTGTCACAACAAACAAAAAAACTAGTGGTGGCAGTTCAGGTTCTGGTGGAGGAGGACTTTGGAAATTAGCTAGAAACAATACCGACATTTGGTTTGCATCTCCAGCCTCTACACAAAGTGCCATGCTTGGTACTTCAGTAACTCCTGATGCACAAGGATTAGCAAGACTATATATCAATATTCCTAACAGTAATACTCGTTCTCAAATCGGAATGATGTATAACAACACAACTGTTGGTTACATTAGATTTAAAAACAATAATAACATGGGCTTTGGCATGAATGCGGTACAAAACAGTACTGGTTCAAACAACTTTGGTGCTGGCTATAATGTAATGACAGGGAGCGTGTCAGGTTCATACAATACAGGTATTGGATACGAAGCACTTACTTCTGCAACATCAGCAAATCACAATGTCTCTATTGGGTATAAAACCTTAAGAGCAAACACTACTGGTAGTCACAATATTGCTCTTTCTCAAGAAGCTTTAACCGCTAATACTACGGGGGTTCAAAATGTAGCTTTAGGTTTATACGGATTAAAGACAAATAGCACAGGTTCTAACAATGTTGCAGTAGGTCACAATAGCCTTTATAGTAATACCGCAAGTGGAAATATTGGTATAGGTGAACATTCTCTGTACGCAACTTCAAGTGGTTCAAACAATATTGCGATAGGACAAGTAGCAGGGTATGCAAATACTACTGGAGGTTCAAATGTAGCCATTGGCTATCAATCTCTTAGAAACAAACAAACAGGGAATAATAATGTAGCTATTGGAACAGAACCTCTTATTACAAATGGAAATGGTTCAAACAATGTCGGTGTTGGCTACCGTTCATTATATTTAGATACGACTGGTAGTTATAATTCTTTTGTCGGTTTTCAAGCTGGTTACAACGTAACCTCTGGTACTGCAAATACTGGTATTGGTCAAGGTGCAGTAGATGGAGTACAAACAGGCTCTAATAATACTGGAGTAGGCTACAAAGCTTGTAGTTCAGTTTCTGGTAGCAACAAAACTTGTTTAGGTACATCTTCTGGATATTCAAATTTGCCTGCTGGTTTTACTTTCAACAATACCACTGCAGAAACAATTGTTGGTTCAGGTGCAGGAAATATTTTCTTACATGCCGGTAATGTTTATGTGAGAAGTGGCAATACAATTAACACAGGTTCTAAACTTACTGTTAACGGCAATACTGAAACAACAACAAATTTAACCGTTGGTACTTATGCAAATGTGGGAACATATCTTCATACGGGTAGTTATGTTAATGCTACAACAACCGTAACAGCAGGTACTTCAGCTTATTCAAACTGGACTTACACAAATTATATTAGACAAAGAACTGGTGCAAATTATTCTACAGAAATTTGGGGTACATTCACAGGTACGTATAACACAATTTCTGATAAAAGACTTAAAAATATTGAGGGTTTTGCAAATACAGGTTTGAACGAAATCAAAAAACTTGACGTATATAAATTTACATATAAGACAGAGCCAAAGGTAGAAAGAGTTGGTCTTATTGCACAAGACGTTGAAAAAGTTCTACCTTATGCAGTTACTAAAAATGAAGAAGGTTACTTAGTTCTTCGTCAAGACAATATTTTATTCACAATGTTCAATGCTATTAAAGACTTAGACAAAATGTTTGAAAATCTAAAAACAAAAGTTCAAGATTATATCATCCGTTTGAACCGTGCAGAAGATAGAATTCATGCTTTAATAGAAGTGAACAAACAATTATCAAAAAGAGTAGACACTTTGGAAAAACGTGTTGACGCTTTAGAAAAAGGCATAAAAGTTTTAGAAAAAAATCAATGTAAATGCAAATAGAAAGGTAAATAAAATGAGCGAAAAAAGAATTATTATTGGTTGCGACCATGGTGGTTTAAATTTAAAAAATAAAGTTGTAGAACATTTAAAAGAAATTGGATACGAAGTAGAAGATGTTGGAACATACACACCAGATTCTGTTGATTATCCAATCTACGCTAAAAAAGTTGCACATGCAGTAGCAGACGGCAAATATGAAAAAGGTATCATTATTTGCGGTACTGGTATTGGTGTTTCAATCGTAGCTAACAAAGTTAAAGGTATCAGAGCCTCACTTTGCGGAGATACTTTCTCAGCAAGAGCAACTCGTCAACACAACAATTCAAACATTCTTTGCATGGGCGAAAGAGTTATTGGTGCTGGCTTAGCACTTGATATTGTTGATATTTGGTTAACAACTGAATACGAGGGTGGTCGTCACCAAAGAAGAATTGATATGATGGAGGACTAATGGTAGAAGAAATTTCAACTGAAAAATTTGCCTCTGTTGTAGCAAGGGTTTTAGACGATAGATTAGCAAAAAATATTGTAATTCTTAATATTAGTAAAGTTTCATCACTTGCAGACTTTTTTGTAATCGCATCAGGTGATTCTCCAACACAAGTAAAAGCGATGACAGAAACTTTACAAGACAGAATTAAAACTCTTTTCAAACGTCTTCCAAAAGGTGTTGAAAGAGATATGAAAAATCGCTGGAATTTAGTTGATTACGGTGATGTAATCGTTCATATTCTTCATAGAGAAGAACGTGAAAATTACATGATTGAAAAATTTTGGAATCACGCATACAGTATTCCTGAAGAAAAATGGAAAGAGGCTTCTGAAGAATATTCTGAATACAAAGAAAACGTGTAAACAATTTGCGAAAATAAGATTAATAAGGTAAAATTTAGATATGGTAGATGCAAGCGAAATAAAAAAACAAATTGACGAAACAATTATGAAAATGGCTATGGAACCAACAAATCCTGACCATTACCATGCTTTGGCAAACCTTTATGCTTTGGATAACAACTTTGATAAAGTTGCATCTGTTTATGAAAGTTTGTTGAGTATTAAACCTGATGACGTCAATGCACTTTTAAATTTGGGTAGTATTTATTTTTATAGCAAGGATTTTAGAAAAGCTTTAAAATACTACAACAAAGCTATGGATAAAAACCCTACAAACTACCTTGTATACTACAATTTGGGTAATGCTTATGCAGAACTTAAAAACTTCTCTAAAGCTCTTAGATTTTATAATCGTGCATTAGATTTTAATACAAAATCTCCTGATATTTATAATGCAATCGCTATGCTTTATCACGATTTTGAAGATTATGTTGAGGCAAAAGCTTATTATGAAAAAGCTCTTTCTATCGATCCAAACAACTTAACTGCTAACGTTGATTTAGGTAACGTAAACTTCAAATTATATGATTATGAAACAGCTTTATACCATTATTTAAAAGTTTATGAACTTGCCCCTGATAACAAAACAGTTACTATTTGTATTGCAAATACATATTCTCTATTGAAAAACAAAGAAAAAACAGATGAATTCTTTGATATTTCACTAAAATTACCAGGAGATAACTACAAAACATACATTTGTTATGCAATTGCAAAATCAGATTTCAAAGATTTTGACGGTGCAATCAAAACATACGAAGAGGCTATCGAATATAATCCAAAAGAAAAAAATGCATATATTCTTTTAGGTAACTTGTATTCAAATCTTGGTAGATACCACGACGCAATAGAATCTTATGAAAAAGCTCTTGAACTAAACGAATACGACACAAGTACAAGAGTATTACTTGCAAATACTTATTATATGGATGAAGAAATCGAAAAAGCTTTAAGTTCTTATAGATATGTTTCTAACTTAGAACCTGAAAACGATGAATATAAGCTTGTTTACATTAACTTGTTAGAGGATTATATCATTGAACACAGAGCAGGAGAATTATTAGAAAATGTATAATAACACTTACAGATTAAATCCTAATAAACCTTATTTTATGGAAAAATTGGTTTCTGCCCTAAGTTATCTAACTATGGGCTTTGTTGGATTTATTTATTTAATAATTATTGTTCTTACAAAAAGAACTCTTAA
>DBIX01000001.1:7988-17851 GCA_002297005.1 Cyanobacteria bacterium UBA791
CCTTTTTTGAAATATCATATTTTTCAATCAATTTTTATTTCAATCGCTTATTATTTATTAACTATTTTCATTGGATTAGTTTGTAATATTTTATTATTTATCCCAATTATCAACAAACTTACGACTATGATTTTGTATTATTTAAATATTAACATCATTTTCGGATGTTCAATTATTGGTTTATGCGTATATGCAGTTTTATTCTATTTGGTAATAACCTCTTTCCAAGGAAAATATTCTTATATTCCTTGGGTTTCAGACATTATTAAAATGAATGTGAGATAATGACTTATGAAATTTGATACTATTTGTGTGCAAGGTTCTCATACCCCTGCAGAAAACAGAAACACTCCACCTGTACCAATTTATCAAACTACAGCATTTAGTTTTGATACTGTACAATATGCAGCTGACTTGTTTGATTTGAAAGCTAGTGGAGATATTTATACAAGACTTTCAAACCCAACAACACGAGTACTTGAAGAAAGACTTACAGCTATTGAGGGCGGTGTTGGAGCATTGTGTGTATCTTCAGGTCAATCAGCATCTACTATCGCACTTTTAAACATTTTAAAAGCAGGTGATGAAGTTGTTGCATCAACAAATATGTATGGCGGAACAATTAATTTGATTAACGTTACGCTTCAAAAAATGGGAATTATTGTTCATCTTGTTTCATCTGATAAGGCGGAAGATTTTGAAAAACATATTAACGAAAAGACAAAATGTATTTTTGCAGAAGTTTTAAATAACCCATCTTTAAGCGTTTTAGATATTGAAGCTTTGGCAAACATAGCTCACAAACACGGTTTGCCATTAATTGTTGATAACACTATTCCAAGCCCATATCTTTGTCAACCAATAAAATTTGGTGCAGATATTGTTGTACATTCTTTGACTAAATATATTTGTGGTCATGGAACTTGCATGGGCGGAGTTATCGTAGATAGCGGTAATTTTGATTGGACAAAATCAGGTAAATTCCCAGAATTAACAGAACCTGACGAAAGTTATCATGGCATAAAATATGTCGAAAGCTTTGGCAAAATGGCTTATATTGTGAAAGCAAGAGCACAAATGATTAGAGATTTGGGTTGCTGCTTGAGTCCATTCAATTCATTTATGATTATGCAAGGACTTGAAACACTTTCCCTTAGAATGGAAAGAGTTTCTTCAACTGCTCTAAAAGTTGCTAAGTATTTGCAAAATCATAAAAATGTAATATGGGTTAAATACCCTAAACTTGAGGGGGATAAATATTTCGAATTAGCAGAAAAATATTTACCAAAAGGGGCATCTTCTATCATAAGCTTTGGTATTAAAGGCGGAAGAGAAGCTGGTACAAAATTCATTGAAAATGTTAAATTACTAATCCATGCAACAAATATTGGTGATAGTCGCTCTATTATTACATATCCTGCACTTACAACTCATAGACAATTAACAGCAGAACAAATGCAAGAATGTGGCATTGGCGAAGACTTTATGAGATTGTCTGTCGGACTTGAAGATGTAGATGATATTATTGCAGACTTGGATAATGCGTTAGATTTCTAACACTTGCACAAGCATATAAAGTACGTTATAATAGAAATACAAACAAGTGGCTTTTAGCGAAAGCTAAAATTTTACACCACAGGTTTCAGTAATTATGAAACTAGCGTTACGACGGCAATCAACAACGCTAGTTTCTCTTTGTTAAAAAGAACTGCTATTATATAAAATATAACGACTAGCGTTTTAATTGTTGTCATAAGCAACACCTCCAATCTCGATGTAAGTTGCATCGTTTTTGAATAATGTATGGTGTCCACTTGTTGTATTAATTTTTTATTGTGCAAATATATATAAAAGTATACTTATACATACTTTATAAAACATGATTCGTTTATAGTATTTTTTATACTTGCTATTCAAATTGTTAATTAATTATAAAGTTTTGTTTCTTTTTTAAAAAATGCCCTTATATTATATATAAGGAGATAAATGTTTTATGATTAATTTTGATAGACTTACTAATTATTCACAAGAAATAATTTCTTCAGCTAGTGCTGAAATGAATTCTCACAAAAATTCTCAAATCGAACCAGAACACATTTTACTTGCTATGGTTAAGGATAATGGAATTTCAAGAGATTATTTAAATGAACTAAAACTTATTAATGAAAATTTTGTTGGAGCACTTTCAACTATGGTTGCAAACTTTCCAACACTATCAAATATGACAAATGTGCAGAAATTATTTCTATCATCTGATACTGAAAAGTTGTTAGACATTGCTGATGCAACTTGTACAGAAATGAAGGATGATTTTGTATCTATTGAACATATTTTACTTGCTATGACGAAACTTGAGGGTTCAAATATACAAAGACTTTTAAGTAATCATAGAGTAAACACATCAGCTGTTTTAAACGCAATGAAAAAAATAAGAGGTAATAAAAAAGTGGACAACAAAAACGCAGAAGAAAACATGAAAGCTCTTGAAAAATATTCAACAGACTTAACTGAACGAGCAAGAAAAGGTAAATTAGACCCTGTAATTGGTCGTGATGAAGAAGTTAGAAGAATTATACAAGTTTTAAATAGACGTACTAAAAATAACCCCGTTTTAATAGGTGAACCTGGTGTTGGTAAAACTGCCATCATCGAGGGTTTAGCTCAACGTATTGTTAGAGGCGATGTTCCAGAAAGCCTTAAAAATGTAAAATTAATTTCACTTGATTTAGGTGCTTTGGTTGCTGGTGCTAAATTTAGAGGTGAATTCGAAGAAAGATTAAAAGCTGTATTAAAAGAAGTTGAAGATTCAAACGGTGAAATTGTAATGTTTATCGATGAACTTCATACAGTAGTTGGTGCAGGTGCAACTGAGGGTTCTATGGATGCCGGTAACTTGTTAAAACCAATGTTAGCAAGAGGTGTTTTAAGAACTATTGGTGCTACAACTATTAATGAATACAGAAAATATATTGAAAAAGACCCAGCTTTAGAAAGAAGATTTCAACCAGTAATGGTTGATGAACCATCTGTTGAAGATACTATCAGTATCCTAAGAGGTTTAAAAGAAAAATACGAAGTTCACCACGGAGTTCGTATTCTTGATAGTGCTTTAATTCAAGCTGCAAAACTTTCTGATAGATATATTACAGATAGATTTTTACCTGATAAAGCTATCGATCTAATTGATGAAGCTGCATCTTCATTAAGAATTGAAATTGACTCTATGCCAGAAGAAATTGATATTATGGCAAGACAAAAAGTTCAATTAGAAATTGAAAGAGAGGCCTTAAAGAAAGAAGAATCAAATCCTGATTGCGAAAGAAAAATCCTTGAAATTTCTCAAGAAATTTCTGACTTGGAATCAAAAATCTCTGTTTTAAAAGAACAATGGAACAAAGAAAAAGCTACAATCCAAGGTGAAGCTTCTATTAAGGAAGAAATCGAAAAAGTAAAAATCGAAATTGAAAAAGCTGAAAGAAATACAGATTTGCAAAAAGCTGCCGAATTAAAATACGGCAAATTAATGGAATTACAAAAGAAACTTGAAGAAGTTCAAGGTGCAGACAAAAAAGATAATAAATTACTAAAAGAAGAAATCGATGGAGATGATATTGCAGAAGTTGTAAGTAAATGGACTGGAGTTCCAGTTTCTAAATTAGTTGAAAGCGAAATGCAAAAATTAATCTCAATGGAAGATGTACTTCATAAACGATTAATCGGTCAAGACGAAGCTGTAAACACAGTTTCTGATGCTATTCGTCGTGCCAGATCAGGATTAAAAGATCCAAAAAGACCAATTGGTACATTTATTTTCTTAGGTCCAACTGGTGTTGGTAAAACAGAACTTGCAAAATCTTTGGCAGAATTTATGTTTAACGATGAAGACGCAATCGTAAGAATTGATATGTCTGAATATATGGAAAAACATAACGTTGCTAGATTAGTCGGAGCTCCTCCAGGATACGTTGGATACGATGAAGGTGGTCAACTTACAGAAGCTGTAAGAAGAAAACCTTATTCAGTTGTACTTTTTGATGAAATCGAAAAAGCTCATCCTGATGTCTTCAACATCATGTTACAAATCTTTGATGATGGACGTTTGACAGATTCTAAAGGTAGAACTGTTGATTTCAAAAATACACTTATCATCATGACAAGTAACATCGGTAGTGACGTTATCTTGGAAGATTCTATAAGCGGAAACTTTAGTGACACTAAAGAAAAAGTTATGAATATCATGAAAGATAGATTCAAACCAGAATTTTTAAACCGTGTTGATGAAACAATCTTCTTCAAAGGTTTGACATTGGATAACTTGAAACAAATCGTTGATATTCAAATGGAATCACTAGGCAAACGACTAGGTGAACAAGAAATTAAGCTTGAAGTTACACCTGATGCAAAAGAATTGCTTGCAACTCAAGGTTACAATCCAATTTACGGTGCAAGACCATTGAAACGTACAATTAGACAAATGGTTGAAAACCCATTGGCTAAATTAATCTTGGCACAAAAATTCATTAAGGGTGATACTTTAATAATTGACGCTAAAGACGATACAATCATGTTTAGCAGAAAAGATGCCTAATCAATTGTGCAAAACTTAAAGAGGGGCGAAGCCTAAAGGCTTCGCCCCTCTTTGTTTTAATACCATAATTTATATTGCAAGATTATTGCTATACTTAGAAAAATTGAAAAATACATTTGCAAATTTCTTGCCTGATACATTCTAAATCTAAACCCTGCAATTTCTGTATTTTTTATTTCGTCCCAATTTTCAAAAGGTTTATTCCAAAATCTTTTGTGAGGAATTGAATTTTTATCCTTGTTAAATAATGACATTGAGTTTATTAATTCTACAGCAAGAGGAGTGGTTAAAAGTGCTATTATATAAAAAGCTGAGAAAAAGCCTGAAAATACATTATAAATTAATAATCCATAACCTATTCCATAAATTATTCCAAATCCAGCAAGAGCATTTTCTTTGCTACCAAATCTTTGGCAAAGAGTAGGTTTATGAGAAGCTTTATCACCATCAAAATCCAAAAGAGCATTCGTATAAAGTAATCCGATAGTAAACATTACGTGGATAATACTTAAAAGAAAAACATCCTGACTAAAAGATTGAGTCATAACCCAATAAACACCACCAAAAAGAATTGGACCAAAAACAATACCAACAGCTAATTCACCAAGTCCTGAACTTGACCATTTTGCGTAAGTTAAAACAAAAATTCCACCTAGAATTGCAAATATTATTACAGGAAAACCTGTATTTAAAAATAGGTAAAACCCAATAATGACAGCTATTGCACAATATATGCAAACGACATTAAAAACCTCGTCTAAAGTTGCTTTTCCCTCTAAAATGTATCGACATTTTGATTTTGTTTGTTTATGAAGAGTACCTTTTTTAGTTAAAACCTTGTAATCCACATAATCATCAAAAAGATTTGTAGCAAGTTGACCACAACAAATACCAATAAGAGCTAAAATACCATTTAGAATATTTCCGCCATGAAAAAAGGCAAAGGTAAAAACTACAAGCCACGAAAAAACTGACATAGGAATAGTAAACAGTCTTGAGTTTTCTAACCAAAACCAAATTTTTGAAAACATTTTAGTCATTCAAAATACCTTCAATACCTTTAACTTCTTCGTAAGAAGCTCCTGCTTCTAAAAGTTCTTCAGAAGATAAGCCGAAAAGTGTTATCAAATCCTCATCAACATCATGTTTTTTTAGAGATTTAACAGCTTTTTTTATGGCTTCTTCTCTTGATAAAGTTTCAAATTGGTTGTTGCGACCTTTATTCATTCCACGTTTAAAAGCTTTACCCATTAATAGCTCCTAAAGCTAATAAACCTGCACCAATCATGCCTGCATAATTGCCAGCAGTAGCTTTTAAAACTTTTGTTGGTTGAACAATAATTTCCTCGTTAGTTTTTTGTTCAAGATAATCAGTATCAACAAATTGAGCCATAGAACCTGATAATACAATACAATCAGGGTCAAATAAATCAGTCAATCCGATTAGTCCAGCTAGAATATGGTCTTGCCAAGTGTTGAAAATGTCTGTCATTAATTTGTCGCCTTTTTGCATTCCTTCAACAATGTCATAAGTTGTTATATCAGGATTTTTAGACATTTCTTCACCTGTTTTTTTCAAACCTGTACCTGAGGCATAAGCTTCAAAACAGTCGTAAGCACCGCAAGTACATTTTCTACGTTTGTCAGGATACATTTTAAAATGCATTTCTCCAGCAGCACCTGATTTACCTTTGAACAATTTATTGTTCAAGATAATTCCGCCACCAACACCTGTACCAAGTGTAATCATAATAGCGTTTGGCATACCTTTTGATGCACCAATTTCGTGTTCTGCCCAAGCGGCACAGTTTGCATCATTTTCTACGTAAACTCTTTTTTTAGAAGATAAAGATTGAAAATCAAAATCACTATAACCTTTTACAAGATTACCTGTTGAACTGTTTATTCTTGTGCAATCAAGATTTACCGCACCGGCTGTTGAGAACGCAATTACATCAACCTCATCTTCGTGTTTTGCAATTATTTCTCTAAAAATTTCTTCTATCTTTTTCAAGTCATAAGGCGTTGAATATTTTTCAATATCAGCAACAATATTACCTTTTTCATCAACTAAGGTAGCATAAATTTTTGTGCCACCAACATCAATCGCAAGTGCTTTCATTTTTCCTCTATTCTTATCTTTGTATAAATCTTTTTGTAATTAATTGTGGTCTTGTAATTGCAGAACCGATTACAACACAATGAGCTCCTATTTCAAAAGCTTTTGTTACTTCTTCAGGTTTCCAAATTCTTCCCTCTAAAACAACTGGTTTTGATGTCTTTTTAACAAGATTTTCTAATAATTCAAAATCTGGTTCATTATTTTTTAGTGGAGAATATTGAGTATAGCCTGACAATGTTGTCGATAAAATATCAACACCCATTTTTTCACAAGCCAAACCCTCATCAAGTGTTGAAATATCTGCCATAGATATTCTGTTTTGAGTTTTTATAAACTTGATAATCTCTTCTACTGTACAATTTGGTCTTTTTCTCAAAGTTCCATCAAATGCAATAACATCAGCTCCAGCTCTAACAAGTTCTTTAACCTCTTTAAGAGTTGGCGTTATATAAACTATTTCTTGCCAATTTGCTGGAATAGAATCAGGTTTTGTTAAACCAATTACTGGAACATCAGTAAGTTTTTTCGCATTTTTTACATCTCTTGCACCAGCTACTCTAAGTCCGCCAGCACCACCTTTTAAAACTGATTGCATCATCGCAATCATACATTCTTCCTTATATAAAGGCTCATTTGGCATGGCTTGAACTGAAACTACTACTTTGTTTTTTAATTTATCTATAATATTCATATTTCTATTATACCTTATAACAAAAATTTTTGTTATATTTTTAAAAATAATATTTTGATATATAATACAAGAAAAAGAGGAAATTTTTATATGAAAAAAACATTAGTAAAATACCCATTCTTGACACAAGATGTAGAAGTTTACGAACAAGATAATGGACACAAAATTGTTTTAGCACACAAAGAGGGCGGATTAGTAAATATCAGTTCTTGGGTTAAAACAGGTTCTATTAACGAAAATGATGAAAACAATGGTATTTCGCATTTTCTTGAACACTTAATGTTCAAAGGCACACATAAACATAAAGCTGGTGATTTTGATAGAATTCTTGAAGCAAAAGGTGCGATTGTAAATGCTGCAACTTGGAAAGATTATACTTTTTACTATGTAACTTTACCAAAAGGTATTGGTAATAAAGATTTTTATGAAGCTATCGAACTTCACGCAGATATGATGATTGACCCAACTCTTCCACCAGAAGAAATTGGTGCAGAATTTGATTTGAATGATAAAAACGTAAAAGATAAACGTGAAAGACACGTTGTTATTGAAGAAATCAGAATGAGAGAAGACCAACCTTGGACAAAGGTTTATAATACAGTAAATCATAATATGTACACATCTCACCCATACAAAAGAGATGTAATCGGAACAGCTCAAATTATTTCACAAGTTCCTCAATCTGCTATTATGAATTACTACAAAACTCATTACACACCAAACAATATCACAACAATAATTGTTGGTGAATTTGACCACGAGGAAATTTTAAATAAGGTTATCAAGGAATTTGACTGGAAAGGTAGAGAAAATTACCAAAACCCAACTTACGAAATTGACAAACCTACTCAACATACAAAATATATTGAAAATACAGCTCATATTAACTCAGCATTTTTGATGTTTGGGTATCTTGGACCTGTTGCAAAAGATTTGAAAAACACAATTATGCTTGATATGTTAGCAATAATTTTAGGTGATGGTTCAAGTTGCAGATTAAACCAAAATTTAATCGAAAAACCTAAAAATCCTATTTTTAATATGATTAACGCAGAACATTATATCTTCAAAGATGGCACAAACTTCTTTGTACAAGGTAATTTTAAACCTGAAAAGAAAGAAGAGGCTTTAAAAGAAGTTAAAGCTGAACTAGAAAAAATTAAAGAAGATATAACAGAAGCTGAATTTAAAAAAGCTGTTAAAAAGACTAAATCTAAATTTGCTTATAACGCTGAAACAGTTTCTGAAATCGGCGAAAACATTGGATACTATATGACAGTATGCGATGATTTGGCACTTGTTTCAGACTACTTAGATGTTTTAGAACACATCACTATCGAAGATTTGAAAGATTGTGCAAAAAGATATTTAAATATTGATAATGCAACAATTTCGGTGCTACTTCCAGAGCGTGAGTAGAGTTTTAAGATAATAAATATTGTAGGTTGGGGTTTCTACCCCAACAAGAAAATGATATAAAAAGAGGGCGAGGTTTTGAAAAACCTCGCCCTCTTTTTAATTAAAAATTTTTAGTTTTCTTCAATAATATCAACAATCAAATCACCGTAATTATTAACGTGACCTGTTGTTTCTTCTAGTGAATATTTGAAGTTTGGATCTTTTGCCAATTCTTCTTCAATTCTTTTATCAGCTTCGTCCAAATCCTTGTAATCACCTAATAAAACTTTTGCATCATAAACATTTTTTTCTTTTTTATAAACGTGATACATCTCGCACCCCTTTTCTTTTTTCTGTAATTATATTTTATACTAAAAAAACCATTTTGATAAAAATTTAACTTTTAATTAATAAAATTCTTGATGTAAAATAAAAATATGGAAAAAGAATTAGCCGAAATAAGAGAAAAATGTTTAAAATGTGAAAAATGTCCCTTGGCAAAAACTCGCACAAATATTGTTTTTTCAGATGGAAAAGCAAATCATAAGCTTATGCTAATCGGTGAAGCCCCTGGATATTGGGAAGATGTGAAAGGAAAGCCTTTTGTTGGAAAAGCTGGTCAACTTTTGGATAAAATCTTTGCATGCGTAGGACTTTCACGAGAAAAAGATGTTTATATATGTAATACGATAAAATGTAGACCACCTGAAAATAGAAATCCTTTGCCAGAAGAAAAAGAGGCTTGCAAAGAGTATTTACAGGCACAGTTAGATATTTTAAAACCTAAAATTATACTTGTATGCGGAAATATTGCCCTAAACACGATGCTTCCAAACGAACGAGGAATAACTCGTGCTCGTGGCAAGTGGTTTGACGGACCTTATGGCTCTAAAATGATGCCAATTTTTCACCCGTCATACTTGTTAAGAAACGACAGTCGCGAAAAAGGTTCTCCTAAATGGCTTATGTGGCAAGACATTCAAGAAATCAAACGCGAATATGACAAATTATTTGTTTAACTCATGAGACAATTGTGCAATTGTTCTTGGGAAGTATTGTTGCAA
>DBIX01000001.1:17953-18236 GCA_002297005.1 Cyanobacteria bacterium UBA791
ATTGCCTCTTGAATTCCGTCACCAACATCAGAAGTTTTGATAAAGTAGTTGATGTGGTCACGTTGTGCGCTTGGGAATGCTTTATTAAACTGAGCTTTTTCTTTTTCAAAAATTTCGTTTATGTTTTTGTTATTAAAAATTGATTTTGTAAGAGTTTCTTTTTCTTTAACATCAACTTCACCGTAATCTTTAGCGTGTCCAAGTTCGTGAAGCATTACAAACAAGTTGTCGCCTGTTTTGATACGTTTATTTACTGCACCATAAGTTGAATGAAGAATGTCAT
>DBIX01000001.1:18338-20155 GCA_002297005.1 Cyanobacteria bacterium UBA791
GTAAGAATTTTTTCTTGGTTGCCGTTGATATAATTTTCAAAATTGATAGTCGAAGTTTTGCCGTCCTTCATATCTTTAACGTTTATGGCTTTGTCTTCAACCGTAATTTCGTATTTTTGGTCATTTTTAGAAGAAATGAATTTTTTATCATTAACAACTTCAAAGCTCAAAGAGTTATTTAACAACACTTTGCCGTTTTTATCTGTAATTTTGTAATCAGAAATTCTGTTGCCTTGAGGGTCATCTTCATATAAATATTCAGTTCTAGTACCGTCAAGAGAAGTCATATCCTTCTTAATTGTTGTAATTCCGGTTTTAGGGTCGACAGAACCTGAAGAAAGAACTTTTTCTGTGCCGTCCGGCATAACGTGTTTGATATTCAAAACGCCTGCAACATCTGATTGCGTTGCGTATTCTGTGCGAACCTTTTTACCGTTTTTGTCTTTTACAACACGAATTTCATTAACCAAAACAGGTTGAGGCAACTTTTTATTCATTTCTAAAGTTACCTTAGAAGTTGTATTATTTCTGTAATCAACGCTCTTTTTAATTTGGTATTGTTTACCGTTTCGAGTGATATTTTTTGTTTCATCGATTGCAGTTCTGTTCAAATCTTTGTCTAAAAGTTCAACTTTTTTACCATTCATAAGCGTTGCCGTAACTGCAAAAGCATCATTGTCGTATTCATCAGTATCAAGTCTCAAGTCAAGGATATTAGAAGGACAAATTGCCTTCATTTCGTTAACCTTAGCAACTGCTTTTTCTGTATTTTTAAGTTTGTCATTTTGAGCCAATTTGATTAAATTATCAATGCCTAAACTTGCACCAGAAAGAGATTTAAACTTTTCTAGCTGCTTGCCTTCAAGTGAATTAGAAATATTTTTCAATTCTAATGGACTAAATTTAGGGGTGTCATTCTCTTTTATTTGAGAAATTTCTGCAATATTTTTTAAGTCATCTGTGTTCTTTTTCAAGAAATCACAAGCAATTGAGCTAATTACTTTAGGATTTTGCACCAAAGTTCTGAACGGTTGCCATTTTTCAGGAGTTTTTGACAATTCGCCCTTAATAAATTCTAATTTTTCGTCGTTAAATTTAGGTTTACCTGTAATACCTTTTAAATTGCTTAATTCAGTCATTGCATCATCAAGGTTAAACTTATTGGCAGATTTTTCAAACGTATCCGGTTTTTGCGCAGGCAAAAACTTTTTAGTTTGTGTTTTTTGTGTGCCAATTTTATTAACAGACGTAAGATTGTTTACTTGCATATCCATGTGCGTACCCGAAACCTTTACTTATATATATAAAGTGTTTTTTCGATACTAAATTTCATCATGTTGAAAAATAGTTACATGAATTTACAATTACTACTTAACTTTTTTAAGTGAGGACAAGAAATTTGTAGTTTGAACATCACCGTCAACAGTTGTTAAGAATACTTGAGCGTTTTCTTCGCCTGTTTCAAGTTTTGGTAATTGAGAAAGTTCTGAGGCATAATAACTAACTTCTTCTGGTGGAGAAGTGAATGATGATGCTTTTTTAGCCAATGCGTTAAGAGATAAGCCTCTTAAGAAACCTGCAAAACCTTTATGTTTATTACTAAATTTTGTATAAATTCTCAAAGATGAATCAAAAGTTTCAAGGTCGATGTGACCAACAATAAATGAACTTAATTGAGGTGAAGACGATTTAATCATCATGCGTTCAATTACGTTGTTACGAATTTTCATTTCACCGTTAATCAACTTAAACGAACCTTCTGGGATATTTACAAGGTCAACGATTGTAGAAGGACTAATCATTACGATTGGATTTCT
>DBIX01000045.1:0-20244 GCA_002297005.1 Cyanobacteria bacterium UBA791
TAATATCCTCGTTAAATTCAAAGAAAAGTGTAAAAAGTGTGTTAGTCTGCCACCTGAAAAAGGTGGCTTTTCCTTTTCTTAGGGGTAGTTTATATTTAATAATTTTCTTTCAAAAAGTCAACTAATTCTTTTATTGAATAATTATCATTTATAATAAATAATTTTTTGCCTGTTTCTTTTTCAACATTTTCAACAGTATTTCCATCTAAAAATGTATGCGTAAAAGCTTTCAACATAATCGATGAAATTATAGCATAATCTGTTTCTTCATCTTTTATTGTATTAATTAAATCTTGTGATGTAATAAGACCCGCAACTGTAATTGTATTTCCCCAATATATTGATTTTACCGGAGTAACCTTTGTTTCAAAGTTTTCTATTTTATTTAATTCCTTTGATATTTCATCAAAAGCTACTTTTGCAGCGTAAGAGGTTGCAAAAATTACTTTTAAAGGTTTTTTAAGTTTTTTAGGTAACTTAAGTTTATAAAAATTATCAAGCAAAAATCTCAAAGAACCTACGCCATCATCTAATTGAGAAAAGTTTCCATAGTATTTTGTATCAGGAATAGGTTTTTCAGCTAATATAAAAAACTCGTCAGAACAGCAGACTTTTTTATATTTAGAGGCAATTTCAATGGTTTTCTCTGCAACTTCTTTAGTTACGGGTTTAAGTTCTTTTGTTCTAAATTGAGTTAAACCTACAGGTACGATTGCGACTGAAAGAATTATGTCTTTAAATTTTGACAAGTCTGAAAGAGTTCTTTCCAATTCTGCACCATCGTTGTATTCAGGGCATAGCACGATTTGACAATGGATAGGGATTTGACATTTTTGTAACCATTTTAAATCGTTCATAATATTTGCAGCGTTAGGGTTTCTAAGCATTTTTACCCTAAGTTCAGGATTTGTTGTTTGTACAGAAACATATAACGGTCCAAGCATTAATTTTGAAATGCGTTCTCTATCTTCGTCCTTAAGATTTGTCATTGTGATATATGTGCCTTGAAGATAAGAAAGGCGGTAATCGTCGTCCTTGATGTATAATGTTTCTCTTAATCCTTTTGGCTGTTGGTCAACGAAACAGAAAATACATTTGTTCATGCAAGGTTTAATTCTGTCGAAAACGGCACTTTCAAATATAAGTCCTAAATCCTCGTCAAAATCTTTTTCCAGTTCGATTTCTTCGTATTCGCCGTCTTGTTTTTTTATTAAAATTGTTAGTTCTTCGGCTTTTGTATAAAAGTTATAATCGATAGAATCTTTTAGTTCTATTCCGTCAATACTAATAAGCTCGTCGCCCTCTACGATTTCAAGTTCTTCTGCTATTGAATTTTCTTTTACACCACTAATTTTTGCCATTTTCTTTTTCTAAACTTTCTACAAATTCTATAAAGTTGTCGTACTGTTTAATTGTGTTATCCAAAACGACTTTTCCATAAAAAGTGTTTGGCGTGTAATCATCATTTAAAATGTTTTCTGCTTGAAATTTATGTTCCATAGCAACTGATTTTATATTGAACAAAACCTCTGCAACCTCTTTTTTATCAAGTAATGATGCACAAGAAATTTTTATATTTGCATTTGTAAAAAATTGTACTGGATTTTTAGGAATAGGTAAAAGAATTTGTTTTTTTAATTCCTCTTTTCCTGCTTGTGTGATTGTGTAGTATCCGTATTGTTTGCCACCCTCTGAAAGAGATTTTCTTGATTCTATAAATCCTTTTTCTTCAAGATTTTTCAATGCAGGCTTTATTGAGCCAAAACTTGGAGTTATAAAGGCTCTAAAATAATCTTTTATGTATTTTGAAATTTTATACATTGTTAGTTCTCTTTTTGTCAGAACAAACAGGATTAATAAGTTTATCATTCCTTAAATTTAACACAAAATACTTAATATGTGTACAATTTTTGATTTTTAATATAAAATAATTGCTATGGAAAAGATGGATAAAGAAAAAATTAAAGAAATTGTTAAAGTCAATGAATTTAAACATTTGGCTGTGATTATGGACGGTAATAGAAGATGGGCAAAAGAAAGAAATTTGCCATCCGCTTTTGGACATAAAAAAGGTGTTACTGCTCTAAAAGATACAGTTAGAAATTGTGATAAATATGGTATTGAATACCTTACTGTTTATGCATTTTCTACTGAAAATTGGAATAGAAAAAAAGAAGAAGTAGACTTCTTGATGGGGTTAATTAAATCAACATTGGATAACGAAATCTCTGAACTTTATGATGAAAATGTTCTTATTTCGTTCCTTGGTGACGTTACAAAATTAAGCCCTATGTTACGTGAAACTTTAAAAAATGCAGAAGAAAAAACTAAAAATAATACAGGTGTAAAATTAAATATTGCATTAAATTATGGTTCTCGTGATGAAATTGTTCATGCTGTAAAAAATATTATTAAAGCTGGTTACAAAGAAGAAGATATAACTGAAGAGCTTATTTCAAAAGAACTTTATACAAAAGGTATGCCTGATCCTGATTTGCTTGTTAGAACAGGCGGTGAAATGAGAATTTCAAACTATCTTTTATGGCAAATCGCTTATTCAGAATTTTATGTTACAAATAAATTCTGGCCTGAATTTGATGAAGAAGAATTGATTAATGCAATTTTAGAATTTAACAATAGAAATAGAAGATTTGGAGTATAAAATGGAAATCGTTTTGGCAACAAATAATCCTCACAAATTACATGAGGTTCAAAAAATATGTGAGGGTATAGATGTGACATTTGTGTTGCCACCAAAAGAATTTAATCCTGAAGAAACTGGGAGTACATTTTTTGAAAATTCTTACATAAAAGCAAAAGCTGCCAATGATTTAACTAATAAAATGACATTAGCCGATGATTCTGGTCTTTGTGTAGATGCATTAGATGGTGCTCCAGGGTTGTATTCAAATAGATTTGCTGGTACTCAACAAGAAAAAATCAATAAGTTGCTTGACTGTTTAAAAGATAAAACCAACAGAAGTGCTAAGTTCTGTTGTGCAATGACTCTTTTAAATGAAAAAGGTGAAATTATTTTTAAAGCACTAGGCGAATGTCACGGTGAAATTGTAAAAGAACAAAAAGGTGTAAATGGTTTTGGCTATGATCCGATATTTTTACCAAAAAATCACGATTTAACCATGGCTGAACTTTCAGAGGATGAAAAAAATGAAATTTCACATAGGGGTAACGCTCTAAATCAAGTAATTGATTTTTTAAGTAATATTGATAAATAGTGATTTTCCGCTTGCTTTTGAATTTTCTTTATACGATAATTGAAACATGCATTTTTATTTGTGAAAGATGTCACAATTAAAGTTTTCTGCATAAAATTATAAGAAGTATAAAGGAGATTTTAGAATGACAACAGATAGTCAAAAAAAAGTTGACATTGCTGTATTGGATAAAATTATCGCCGATTGTGGCGGTGATAAATCTCATTTGATTGCAATGTTGCAAAAAGTACAGGAAGTATATAGATACGTTCCTGAAGATGCAATGATTTATATCGGTACAAAAATCGAAGATTTGTCACCTGCTACTGTATTTGGTGTTGCAACTTTCTATGCACAATTTTCATTAGATCCAAAAGGTAAATATGAAATCAGATGTTGTGATGGTACAGCTTGTCACGTTAGAGGTTCAATGCCAGTATTAAACGCTATTAAAGAAAAATTAGAATTAAAAGACGGCAAGTTTACTACTGCTGATGGTTTATTCTCATTAGAAACTGTTAGTTGCTTAGGTGCTTGTGGTTTAGCTCCTGTTGTTGTTGTAAATGGTAAAGTTTATCCTCAAATGACAGCTGACGCTATTAGAGTAGTTATTGACACTATCATGCAAGAGGAGAATAAATAATGGAACTAACAATAGATATTAAAAAAGAGCAAGAAAAAGCTCAAGAACAAATTAAGGAACAAGGTTATAGAGTTCTAGTATGTGGCGGTACAGGTTGCGTTGCAAATGGTTCTGAAAAAGTTATGCAAAAATTCAGAGATTTGGGTGCAAACGTTTCAACTTTATCTGATTATGATAAATTGACTGTTATTCCAACAGGTTGTCACGGCTTTTGTGAACAAGGTGTTTTGGTAATTTTACCTGACCAACATACAGCTTATGTAAAAGTAAAAGTTGAAGATGTAGAAGAAATCTTTAATTCTCACATTGTGGGTGGAAAACCAGTTGAAAGACTTTTATATGTTGATCCAGCTACAAAACAATCAGTTCAAAAACCTGAAGAAATCAATTTTTACGCAAAACAAACTCGTACTGCTTTAAGAAATTGTGGTCATATTAACGCTGAATCAATCGATGAGGCTATTGCTGTCGGAGCTTATGAAGCTTTAGCAAAAGTTTTAAAAGAAGAAGACCAAGAAGCAGTTATTAAAACAATTGAAGATTCTGGTTTAAGAGGTAGAGGTGGCGGAGGCTTCCCTACTGGTAGAAAATGGAGAAGTGTTTACCAACATAGAGGCGGAAAATCTTATGTAATCTGTAATGGTGATGAGGGTGACCCTGGTGCATTTATGGATAGATCAGTAATGGAAGGTGATCCTCACAAATTATTAGAAGGTATGGCAGTAGCCGCTTATGCTATTGGTGCTGATGAGGGTTATATTTACGTTCGTGCAGAATATCCGTTGGCAATTAAACGTTTGAGAAAAGCTATTGCTGATGCAGAAGAAAAACATTACTTAGGTAAAAATATAATGGGAACAAATTTCTCATTTGAAATTCATATTAAAGAGGGTGCTGGTGCATTCGTTTGTGGTGAATCTTCGGCTCTTATCGCATCTATTGAGGGCGAAAGAGGTATGCCAAGACCAAAAAATATCCACATGGCAGAATGCGGTTTATTCAAACGTCCAACTTTGTTGAACAATGTTGAAACATTTGCAAATGTTCCTCTAATTATTACAAATGGTGCTGAATGGTTTAGTGCTATGGGTACAGAAACTTCTAAAGGTACAAAAACTTTTGCCTTAACTGGTGAAGTTAATAATACTGGTTTAATCGAAGTTCCAATGGATACAACTCTTAGACAAATCGTATTTGATTTGGGTGGCGGTATCAGAAATGGTAAAAAATTCAAAGCCGTTCAAATCGGTGGTCCATCAGGTGGTTGTTTAACAGAAGAACACTTAGATATGGCTATGGATTATGATCAACTTACAAAAGTTGGAGCTATGGTTGGTTCAGGTGGACTTGTTGTTATGAACGAGGACACTTGTATTGTTGAAGTTGCTCGTTTCTTTATGAGTTTTACTCAACACGAATCTTGCGGTAAATGTACGCCTTGCCGTGAGGGTACAAAACAAATGTTACACATTTTAGAAAAAATTGTTCATGGTGAGGGAACAATGGAAGATTTAGATACACTTGAAGAACTTGGAAAAGTTATTAAAGAGGGTTCTTTATGTGGTTTAGGTAAATCTGCTCCAAATCCTGTACTTTCAACATTGAAATACTTTAAGGATGAATATATTGCTCACATTAAAGATAAAAAATGTCCAGCAGGTGTATGTAAAGCTCTTAAAACATATACTATTGATGAAGAAAAATGTAAGGGTTGTACAAAATGTGCAAGAAATTGCCCTGTTGGTGCAATTGAGGGAAAAGTTAAGGAAGCTCACAAAATTGATCAATCAAAATGTATCAAATGTGGTGCTTGTGCAGCTAACTGTCCGTTCAAGGCAATAGTTTTAAATTAGTTAAGGTATAAGGATAAAATCAATGAGTGATAAAAAAACATTATTTATAAACAACCAAGAGGTTGAATTTACAGACGAAAAGACTGTATTAGAAGTTATCCGTAATAACGGATTTAACGTTCCAACATTTTGTGACAGACCTGAATTAAGTCAATTTGGTGCTTGCAGAATGTGCGTTGTAGAACAAGAGGGTAGAGGTATTCAAGCTTCTTGTACAATGCCACCAAGAGCAGGTATCAAAATTTTTACACATTCAGCAAAAGTTAGAAAAATTAGAAAAACAATTTTAGAATTGTTACTAGCAAATCACGATAGAGAATGTACAACTTGTGAAAAATCAGGTAATTGTGATTTACAAAGATACGCAGAAGAATATGATGTAAGAAGTATTAAATATCCAACAATGAAGAAAGAAGATATGTTGGAAATTGATGATACAAATCCATCAATCGTTCGTGACCCTAATAAATGTATTCTTTGTGGTGCTTGTGTTAGAGCTTGTAATGAGTTTCAAGGTCATGCAGTTTTAGGTTTTGCAAATCGTGGTTCAAAAACAGTTGTTCAACCAATGAATGGCAGAAAATTGGCGGATGTTGATTGTGTATATTGTGGTCAATGTCAATCAGTTTGTCCAACTGGTGCATTAACAATTAAATCTGATGTTGAAAAAGTTTGGGATTTAATTAATGATTCAGAAAAGAAAGTTGTAGTTCAAGTAGCTCCTGCAGTACGTGTTGCTCTAGGTGAAATGTTTGGACTAAAAGCTGGTGAAAACGTTATTGGTAAAATCTATTCAGCATTAAGAAAAATCGGTTTTGACTTGATTTTTGATACAAACTTCTCAGCAGATTTAACAATTATGGAAGAAGCTACAGAGTTTGTAGGCAGATTAACGAAAGGTGAAAATCTTCCATTGTTTACTTCTTGCTGTCCAGCTTGGGTAAGATATATGGAAACTCAACATCCTGATATGTTAAATCATTTATCAACTTGTAAATCACCACAAGGTATGCTTTCACCTGTTGTGAAAGAACTTTTACCAAAATATCACGACGGATTTACAAAAGAAAATATTGCAGTTGTATCAATTATGCCTTGTACAGGTAAAAAATATGAACGTACTCGTAAACAATTAATGCGTGACGGAAAACCTGAAACAGATGTAGTTTTAACAACTCAAGAATTTGCAAGAATGATTAAATCAGCTGGTATTGATTTTGCATCACTACAAGAGGAAAAAGCGGATTCTCCATTCGGTGAATATACAGGGGCTGCAACAATCTTTGGTGCATCAGGTGGTGTTGCTGAAGCTGCTGCAAGAACTGCATATTATTTCGTAACAGGTGAAAATATTGGAAATGACGACATTAAAGAAATGCGTGGTGTTGATAAAAATACTCGTTCAAAAACAGTTGAACTTGATATTAAAGGTACTCACGTAGTTGTTAGAGTTGTTTCTACATTAAAAGAAGCTGAAAAAGCAATCCAAGAAATTAAAAACGGTACTGCAAACTTCCAATTACTTGAAGTTATGGCTTGTCCAGGTGGTTGCGTAAATGGTGGCGGTCAACCAAGAAGTTGCGAAGATGCAAAAATTAAGGTTGAACGTGCTAAAGGCTTATACGCAGAAGATGCACATCTAGAACATAGACGTTCTCATGAAAATCCTGATATTATTAGAATTTATAAAGACGATTTAGAAAATCCAAATTCTCATAAAGCTCATGAGTTGTTACATACAACTTACGCTGATGAAAGAACTGGTTCGTATAAAGATATAAACTAATTAATGTTCAAAAGAAGTTGCGAGTTGATAAAATCAACTCGCAACTTCTTTATTTGCAATAAAAAAGAGTAGGCATATAACCTACTCTTTTTATTATATTTGTACTTAACTATTTCAACATTTCGTTAATAGCTTTTGCTGCTCTTTTACCTGCACCCATAGCGTTGATAGCTGTAGATGGACCAGTTGGAGCAACGTCACCACCTGCATAGATGTTATCAATGCTTGTTTCACCAGTTTCAGCGTTAATGATGATATAACCTTTTTTATCACAATCAAGAGCTAAATCATCTTGAACAGCTGAACGTTGGATAATTGGGTTTGGACCAGTACCTAATGCAACGATTACTGTATCAACATCCATAATTTCATGTTTACCTGTTGCAACTGGTTTTCTTCTACCTGATTCATCCGGTTCGCCAAGTTCCATAATTTCAAGGTCTAAACCTTTAACATATCCTTCTTCACCAAGGATTTCGTCAGGTGAACGAAGTAAGTTAAAAATAATACCTTCTTCTTTTGCGTGTCTGATTTCTTCAAGTCTTGCTGGAAGTTCAGCTTCTGTTCTTCTGTAAACGATAGTTACTTCATCGAAACCAACTCTTTTTGCTGTTCTTGCAGCATCCATTGCAACGTTACCACCACCGATGATAGCTACTTTTTTACCAACTCTTAATGGTGTTGGTGTGTTTTCGTCGTTAGCGTGCATTAAGTTTACACGTGTTAAGAATTCGTTTGCTGAATATACGCCGTTTAAGTTTTCACCTTTAATATTTAACATTTTTGGAAGACCTGCACCTGAGCAAAGGAAGATTGCATCAAATCCATCTTCTTTAAGTTGTTTGATAGTGATTGATTTACCAACGATAACGTTTTTCTTAAATTCAACATTCATTTTTTTCAATGATTCAATTTCTCTATCTAAAACAGTTCTTGGTAATCTGAAAGGTGGAATACCATATCTTAAAACACCACCAAGTTTGTGAAGTGCTTCAAATACTACAACCTTGTGACCAGCTTTTCTAAGGTCAGCAGCTGCTGTAATACCAGCACAACCAGAACCAACGATTGCAACCTTTTTACCTGTTTCTTTGATTTCTACTTCTTTAGCTTTTGTGTTGTCTCCAACATATCTTTCTAAAGCACCAATAGCAACAGGTTCACCTTTAATACCAAGTACGCAATTACCTTCGCATTGTTTTTCTTGTGGGCAAACTCTACCACAAACTGATGGTAGCATGCTTGATTGTCTGATAACTTCACCAGCACCCTCTAAATTGTTTTCTTTTAATTCGTGGATGAATGCTGGAATGTTAATATTTACAGGGCAACCTTGCACGCATCTAGGATTTTTACAATTTAAACATCTTGATGCTTCGTTTTTAGCTTGCTCTGCTGTAAAGTTGTGTTGCACTTCTTCAAAATTCTTGTTACGAATATTGCTAGCAACTTCTTCTGGTCTTTGTCTTTCCATTATTTTATTACCTCTTTTTCGTTACTTTCTTTTATATAAATATTTTACCACTTCAAGCTAAAATAAGTGGTTTAAAACATGTAAACTACACAAAATTTAGCAAAACATATTTATTCAATTTAACAAATTATATGCTTGTGTTATAATCTCAACAAAAGAAGTATGAGGAAAAAGTATGACTATTGAATTAGAAAATAAACAAGCTTTAGTTGCAGGTGATGGTTCATTACCTGTTCAAATGGCTAAATATGCGAAAGAAAACGGTTTTGAAGTTGTTTGTATTTCATTATCAAGTGACAATTACAAGGAATTAAAAAAATATTGTTCAAAGGTTTATTCATACTCACCTTTACAAGTTTCAAAAATTGAAAAAACTCTTAAGGATGAACAAGTTAAACAACTTACATTTTTAGGTAAAGTTCATAAAGGTTTATTGTTAAAAAGACCAGCTATGATTGATTCAAGAGTTATTGAATTAATGGGCAAAGTAAAAAGATTGAATGATGATCAAGTTATGTTATTAATCATTGAAGAGATGGAAAAACTTGGTATCACTATCTTAGACCAAACTATTTTTATTAAAAATTGCATGATTCCATCAGGCGTTTTGGGCAAAGTTCAACCAACAGAAGCTCAAAAAGAAGATGTTGATTATGGTTTTTATATGGCAAAAGAAATGGGTAGACTTGATATAGGTCAATCTGTAGTAATTAAAGACAAAATGGTTATGGCAGTTGAGGCTATTGAGGGTACGGATAGATGTATTGAACGTGGTGCAAAAATTGCTAAAAAGGATGCATCTATTGTAAAAGTTGCAAAACCATCTCAGGATAATAGATTTGATATTCCTGCTATTGGACTTAATACTTTAAAAGTTATGAAAAAATATAAAGCATCTTTGATTGCTCTTGAAGCAAATAAAACAATTATTGTTAACCAAAAAGAAGTTGTTGATTTTGCAGATAAAAACAACATTGTTATTATGGCAGTTTAATTATGAAAAAACTTTTTATTATCACAGGTGAATATTCAGGTCAAATGCACGCAACAAGAGTTGTTCGTGAATTAAAAAAAATGAATTCTGATATTCAGATTGAGGGTATTGGTGGAGAAGAATTAGAGGCAGAGGGCGTTAAACTTTTTGCTAATCACTCAAAAATGTCTGCCATGGGACTTACTCCTCAAATTGTTATTAATCATTTAAAATTAGGTAAAAATCTTGTTGATTATTTATTAAATGATTATAAACCTGATGCTGTTTTATTAATTGATTATGGCGTATTTAATTTAAAAATTGCTAAACACATTAGAGGTAAAGGAATAAAGGTATTCTATTATATTCCACCTCAAGTTTGGGCAAGTCGAAAATACCGTATAAACAAAATTAAAAAATATGTAGATAAAGTATTTTGTATTTTTCCATTTGAAAAACACATGTACGATTCATACTCTATTGACAATGTTTACGTTGGTCATCCACTTGTAAAACAACTTCCTGAAAAAGCTAACAGAGAAGAATTTTTTGCAAAACATGGGTTGGACGTTAATAAAAAACTTGTTTCAGTTTTCCCAGGTTCAAGAGTTTTTGAACTTAAGTTTTTAGCTGATATTTTTATTAAAACAGCTAAATATCTTAAAAATAAACATCCTGAATTGCAATTTTGCATTTCACATGCACCAAATTTAAAGGATGATGTTTTTGATAAATATTTAAAAGGTACTGATTTTAAAGTTATAAAAGGCGAGAACCAAGCATTGTTGAGTGTTTCTGATGCGTTGATTTTAGCATCTGGTACAGTTGCACTTGAAGCGGCTTTATATCAAACACCTATGATTATTGCATACAAAGGACCTTGGTTCTTCTATTTGGTCTATCTTTTAGTTAGATGTATTGATAGAGCATCTTTGCCAAACATTATTACTGGAAAAGATATTGTTCCAGAGTTTTTGCAAATTGGCGTTAAACCTCAAAAAATGGCTTACCAAATTGAAAAATATTTATATGATGCAGATCATAGAAAAGAAACTATTGAGGCTTTAGGTACTGTCAGAGAATGTTTAACGGATAAATGTTCTGCTTATGAAGTTGCTAATGAATTGAATAAAGAATTATCATAGTATGACTAAAAACGCTTATATTCACATTCCTTTTTGTAAGTTAAAATGCAATTATTGTTCGTTTACATCCTTTGAAACAGTTGATTTTTTACCTGAATATTTAGTTGCATTAAAAAATGAAATTGAACACTTTTATAATGGCGAAAAGCTAAATACTCTTTATTTTGGCGGTGGAACCCCGTCTTTGTTATCAGTTGAACAAACTAAATCAATTTATGATTTGTTTAATTTTGAAAATGACGCAGAAATTACGATTGAGGTTAATCCAAATGATGTTAATCCAAATGATGTTAATCATGACTTTTTAAAAGGTGTGTTTGATATAGGTATAAACCGTTTGAGTATGGGTGTTCAGACTTTTGATGACGAAATCTTGAAAATTATTGGTCGTCGACATACATCATCAGAAGCTTTGAAGGCTCTTGATATTGCTAAAAATGTTGGATTTAATAATGTTTCTATAGATTTTATTTATGGACTTCCTAATCAAACTATGGAAAAATTTATGGCTGATATTGAAAAAGCTGTAACTCTTCCTATTAAACATATTTCTTTTTATGGGTTGAAAATCGAAGATGGGTGTAAGTTTGCAAGTAATATGCCAAAAAATCTTCCTGATTCGGATTTACAAGCTGATATGTACGAATTTTTGTGCGATTTTTTACCTAAAAATGGGTTTGAACATTATGAGATAAGTAATTTTTCAAAAAAAGGTTTTAATTCTCGCCATAATTTGAATTATTGGGATAATAACTCTTACTATGGTTTTGGAGTTTCAGCTCACGGCTTTGACGGAATGCTAAGATATTCTAATAAAACTAATTTAAAGGATTATATCAAGAATCCTCTTGAATACGAAATTGGTACAACGCTTTCAAAAGAGGAAAGACTTGAAGAAGAAATATTTTTAGGTTTTAGAAAGGTTTCAGGTATTGATGTTGAAAAAATAAAACGTGTATATAGTTTTGATTTTGAAAAAGAATTTAAAAAAGTTTTAGATAAATATAAAGACTATTTTGTAAAAACTGAAAATGGTTATGCCTTTAATACAAAAGGCTTTTTGATTAGTAATTTGATACTTTCAGAATTCATGTTTGATTAAAAAAAGGGGGCGAGCCAAAGGCTCGCCCCTCAAAGTAATTAAACTTATTTAGCAGCGTTTTTGATTAATTCTTCTGCTGCTGATTTTGCAAAGGATTCAGCTGTTTGAGTTGCAATAGATTTTGCACCCTCGCCGATAGATTTTGCAATTTTTGCCCAAGCACTTTCTTTTGGCTCTTCTTTTTTCTTAGTTGATAATTCAAATTTATCAGCTTCTAATTCTCTAAGTTGAGCTTGTTTGTAATAATTAATTGGTGCTGTGTGATTACCATTTTTTTCAGCAATTTGAGCTTGAAAACTAATGTTTGAAATACCTGATACCATAACCTAAACCTCCAATAAAATATAACCATTAAACCACTACATGTATATAAAGTATTTTTCTTCTGAAAAATTGCCTTTTTATGACGATTTTTTCTTGTTTTTTGTAATAATGTTTACAATAAAAATGACCAACTATAGTTGGTCATTTCTTTTGTATTTTAAATTTATAATTAGCCAAGGATTTCCCATTTAGCACCACTTTTGCAAGTGCCAGATTTTGCACCATTATTCATACCTTGCATTAGTTCTCTAAGTTCTTCTTCGCCAACTTCACCCTCTGTAAAGTTTACCTTGATATTAGGAACTTTAGCTTCTGTTTTAGGAGCTTCATTTGGGGCAAATTGGAAATATGTTTGACCTGTAGCATCCTTTTCAGGGAAAGGTTTCATTTCGCCATCAGCTTTTTTACCTAATTTACCCTTTGCCCAAGTTGTTAAGCTTGTAATACCTTTATCAATTGTGTCGCCACCTTTGAATGCTAAGTTTTTAAGTTTGTCAGTAAATGTTTTTGGGTCTTTAACTTCTTTTAAAACACCTGTTTTTACTCCAGCGTATAGAGCAACTACAGTAGCTGCAGCTGTAAATAATCCAGCAATAATACCTTTTTTAACTGCACTAGATTTTTTCTTAGAAGTTTCTTCTGCTTGTTGAGGTGTACCTTGAAAACTTACTGTTTGAGGTTGATATGTATAACCTTGAACTGCTGGATATTGAACTCTATTATTTAAAATACCATTGTATTGACCAATTGAACTGTTTAAACCTACTGTCATAAAAACCACCTTTAAAAACCTAAACCATTACCTACATATATATAAAGTTCATGATTTTAAAATAATTGCCTGACAAATTCTCATGTTAGGGGTTTTATTACAAATTTGTTACAATACAAAGAAGAATGTAACCGAAATTACATTCTTCTGAGTGTTAATTATTTAGTTATTGGCTGAATTTCTATAATTAAGCTTTTGGAGCTTCATTTGGAGCAAATTGGAAGTACATTTGACCTGTAGCATCTTTTTCAGGGAAAGGTTTCATTTCACCTTTATTAGCTTTTGATAAAAGATTTTTACCTTTGCCGATTACCCAATCAACACCTTTTTTAACGTATGAACCACCTTCAAATGCTAAGTTTTGAAGTTTTTCTGTCCATTTAGAAGCGTTTTCAACTTTAGTTAATTTACCAGTTTTAACACCTGCATAAAGAGCTGCTGCTGCAACTGCTACACCTGCGATTGTACCGATGATACCTTTTTTAGATACGCTACCTTTTTTCTTACCAGCGATTTCTACTGTATCAGCTGCACCTGTGAAATTTGATGGTGCTTGCATATATTCTCTAGCATTTGCTGTTGCTTGTGGAATAGCACCGAATGAAACATTTGATAAACCGATTGAATTAACCATAACCTAAACTCCTATAAACTAACTTTTAACTACCTACATCCATGTAAAGTATTTTTCTTTTTGAAAATTGCTTTTTCTGTTAAAATTCACTTAACATTTGTTTACATTTTGCCTGAAATATGGAATATTTCCATATCTCGTGTAATCATGTTATACAGAAAGGGACGTATGGGAATTTTTGAAAAAGCTAATTTAATAGAGCTTACTCAAGAAGATTTGCAGGATGCAAAAACAACGGCAGGTTTATTCAAGGATGAATTTGTTAAACGTAGAGCATTTGCAAACGTTATTGCTGCACGTTCTGCTCTTAAGCTTTTATTCTCATTAAATATTGAGGCTACTAATTTATATAGCATGTATTCAATCAATAAGGTGCTTGAAAGATTGGATATTGCCGATGTGTATGCCGGTTCTATCAGAATTGATGCAAGATTAGTTGATGATGCAAGCAATATTTTTATCCCAAAATCTCATTTTGAATTAGGTATTACTCCTGATTTATACCTTATTTTGAAACTTGAAAAAGGTATGACAGGTGTTGAATTTTTAGGTTGTATAAATCCTGATGAAATGGATAAATCTAGAGAAAATAAGGATTATTATTTCGTCGACGAAGATTTACTTTATAACTTAAAAATCTTTAAAAATTTAGTTAAAAATAATCAAGGTAAACAAGATTACGTTCCAACACAAGAGGATATTGAAAGAGCTGAAAATTTAATCGTTCCTTTAGAAGATGGTGACATCTTTAATGCTGATTATGAATTTTTAATGAAACAGTTAGCATTTAACCAAGAATTGAGAAAGAAAACTGTTGAATTTGAAAATTTTGAATTTGTTTCTCAAAAAGTTGTTACTGAAGAAACAGTATATGGAGATTCTGTTCTAGGTCTTGTTGGTAGTGAAAAATTATATGACAGAAATGAGTTTTCAACTGATATTGATTTAGAGGATTTATCAGACTCTACTGTAGATGATTTTGTAGAAAATTTTGATGAAACATCTACTCAAATTCCTGAAATGAATGAGTTTACTGGTGAAGTTTCATTAGACGATGCTTTGAGTCAAATGGACGATAATTTTGAACTTAATCAGGAAAATTCACCTGAAATTATTGAGATGGAAAGTAATGATGATGAACATTTCCAAGAGAAAGATGTCGATGAAGAAACAGATAATCATTTAGATAATTTAATCAATGATGTTTCCGAAATTACTGATTACTCAGAAACAGAGCCTGTTGTAGAAACAGAAGAACCTTTAAAAATGTTAGGCGATAATGAAGAGCAACTTATGTCCTTTGATAGTATGGAAGATGATGCTGATGAACCATTAATGCCAATATCTTCTAATGAAAATCTTGAACCAATGATTATTGAAGATGAAGATGATGAAGATGATTTACCAATTCTTTCTGATGAAAATGCCAATACAAATCATGATGACTTGATGAGTTTTGATGATGAAGATGCAGACGAATACGAGGATGAGTTCTCTAATAATCAACAAGAACAAGGCTTAGTTGAATCTTTACCGGAATTAGATGAAGACGAAATTGATGATGATGACTTAGATTTTTCTTCAGTAGATGAAAATACTCCAATTAATTTTGATGATGGTGAAGATATTGATTTAGATATGGGTGAATTACCTGATTTGGACGGTTTTTCACTTGATGATACTGTTGATGAGGAAGAAACTTCTGAAATAGAAGAAAGTTTAAAGGAAGAAGATGTAGACGATGATGAACTTCCTATTGCCACAATAGACGACAATTCTTCTCAAAATCAAAATGAAGAAAAAGAGATAAAACCTTTCGAAGATGATGATGTGGATATGGCAGATTTGCCAACGCTTAAAGTCTTTGAAGAAAATGAAGAAACTTATCAGAAAAAAATGTACAAAGCTCCTGCAATTGATGATATTGACATGAAAAATGTTAATTTGGATGACTTTGATGATTACGAAAATGAAGACAAAGAAGAAGAGGCTCGTAAATCAAAAGAACTTGAAGATATGATGTCAGATTTAGACAGTATCTTAAATAGTGAAAATATTTCTCTTGATGGTGTGGAAGATATTCTTACGGACGAAGAATTAAATGAAAGTTTGAAACAAATCGAAGAAGAACAAGCTATTGATGAAAAGAAAAAACATGAAGAGGAATTAGGTGTTGTAGAAGAATCATACGAAGAAAATACAGCTCCTTATCAAGAAAATTATCAAGAAATGGAAATTTCAGAGAATTCTCCAACTTTAAATCAAGAACAAAATGATGTTGCTGGTGAAGAATCTGAACAAAATGAGAGCATGAGTTTGGATGATTTCTTAAATTCATCATTCAATGATATGAGTACAAGCCCTGAAAATAGTGCTAATATTGATAGTAATCAAAGTCTTGATTCAATATATCAGCAAGAAGAAAATAGGGGTATGAATAGTCCTCTTGATGACGACAATCCTGATACATTACTTACTAATGAGGCAACAATGGTAGATAATTCAGCAAATTTATATGACGATACAGATACTTTGAATAGTGTTGAGAAAGAAAAGCCAAAATCTAGAGCTCCTCAATTAATGGTTGTTTTGGTTATTATGATGTGTGCTTGTCTTTACGTAAACAAAGATATAATCATGGATAACTTAAATATCCAATTCCCATCAAAACCAGAAGAACCAGCAGCTCCTGAATTTGATTTGAACAGCTTGAAAGAGCCTACTCCAGCAGATGCTCCTCAAGATAGTCCTATTCCAAGCATTCCTCAACCTACAGATATGCCTGATTCTCCGCCTGCAACTCCTGCAGAGCCAGCTACATCAGCACAAGCTCCATCTGTACCTCAAGCTGGTGCTGTTCCTCAAAATTCTTCTAATAAAATTACAAAGCTTTCTTGGGAAGTTCCTGAAAATATGGCTAACAATCAAAAAATTAGAAAATACTTGCAAATTGCTGGTAGAACTCTAAAATTATCTTTACAAAATGATTTGTTAGTTGCAACAGAATTACCATTTTCAAACAGAGTTATGATTGATTTAAGAATCGCACCATCTGGTAACTTAATTTCATCAGATTTTGTAATTTCTAGTGGCTCAAAACAAATTGATAACATTGTGTTACAAAGTGTTAAAGATACGTTAAAATACGTCAGACCACCTATGGGCGAAATTCAATCTCCAAATTCTAACTTTACTCTAATTATTAATTTCTAGGTTTGTGTTATTATATTCTTGTGAGTATTTTGCTTAGTTGAGAGTTTTAAGTTGGAATTATCACAAGAACATATTGAATTACTAGAGAAATATATTAAATCCGATAGAAAATTTGTCGGCAATGAAGACTTGTATGAAGATTTTTTTGCAGAGGCTTCAAATCGTGCTGTGTCATTATTAGATACAATTACTGATATTTCTGCAATTGCTCCATATCTTAAAAAAGTTGTTTCTACTTCTATTATTACTGTTCTTAAAAATCAAGGCAGAGTTCGTAGAACTCACGATAATTTTGTTCCAACAAACGAAATCTCTTTAGATGATAATTATCCTCAACAAGCTAAGACTTTTCAATCAACACCTGTAACGTATGATTTTATAGACGTTTCTCCAAATCCTGAAGAAATAGCTGTACAAAAAGATATTTTACAAAGAGTTTACGATGCAGTAATGTTTGCTCATACAACAAATATTGCTAAACAATTTCTGGATTTATATGATTTAAGATATGTTCAAGGTAAAAAACAAGCAGAAATCGCTAAGATTTTAAACTTATCCCAATCGGAAGTATCAAAGCGATTGTTTGAATTGATGGAACAAGTTAAAATGGCATTAGGTGTATAGGTGAGGTTAGCGAATGATTTGTCCGAAATGTAAAAAAGAAATACCACCTAATTCAATTAACTGTCCGCATTGTAACGCAAAGATTGGGACAATTTGTAAAAAGTGTAATACTTATAACTTTATTTATAACAAGGCTTGTATTGAATGTGGTACAGAGCTATTGAAGTTCTGCCCTGAATGTAAGTCTGCAAATTTTCCAACTGCAAAACAATGTAGAAAATGTGGTTATGATTTTACGCAAAACTCTCAAAAGAACATTAAACCTCAACAAAAAAAAGTTTCTAGTAATTCAGACTCATCAACTCTTATTCCACCAAAGCAATTCGTTGTTCCTCATTTAGAACAACCTAAAAAACAGGAATTGCCAAAAACTCTCAACTTGAATAAGAAAAAAGGTTTTGAACTCCCTGATGTTGCAAAATCTAATGATGATTTGTTATCACCAGTTAAAAAGTTTATTGATGATTCTCGTAAACCTATTGCGAATACAAGAAGAACTCTAGAAAGCAAAAATAAATTAAAACTCTCAACAAATAAAAATACTGTAAGCAACGAATTACAAAATCAAATTTCAATGCTTCAAAATCAGTTATCGGGTTTGCGTGATCAATTAGATATGTTGCCATATCAACTTGGTCAAATTGGTGTTGAACCTCTTGAAGAGGCTGAATTAAAAGTTAAAAATGAAGAAAAACGTGAACTTGAAGCACAAGACGAAAAGAAAAACAAGCCAAAGGTTGTTAAGCCAAAACAACAAATATCTTTGAAAGACAAGCTTGAACAAAAAATTATTGAAAAGAAAAGACACTCTCAACAAAAATCAAAACAAAAAATCAAAGGTATTTTGCCTCTAAAACAAAATCAGTTGCCAAATAGACATAATACGACAACAATACCGTTTAAGAGTATTCCTGAAATTAAAATTACAAGAAAGGAAGATACTCCGAAAGAAGAAGTTAAAAAGTCTGAAATTAATGTTAAATACACGCCAAGTTTATTCACTCAACAAAGTGCAAAAAGTGTTCTTATCAACTTAATTTTAAATACTGATGTCAAAATTATTGGTCTGAATGGTAAAAGAGGTTTGGGTAAAAACATTGTTCTTAAAGCAACAATGAATGAACTAAAAGATAATCAATTGGTTTGGCTAATTGGTAAAGGTGGTCCAACTACCCAAAATACTCCATTTGGTTTGTTCCAAGATATACTTTTGAGTTTCTTTAATTTACCAAATTTCTGTGTGGATATTGAACAATTAAAGAAAGATTCTTTTGCTTTCTTTAAGCAAGAATTCTCTTCTCTTTCTGTTTCAGAAATTTCTGATTTGATGAATTTCTTATATCCGCAAAATGTTGATTATTATGAAAATATTTTCAAAAACAAGGTTAGAACTTTTAACTTATTGAAAAAAGTATTTGAAGTTATTTCATCAAGAGTTAAAACGATTTTTGTTGTTGATAATTTAGAATATGTTGATGCAACATCTTATGAATTTTTAAAACTATTAGTTTCTTCAGAATTTAATGTTAATAACGCAAAATTCTTGATTTTATTTAGTGATGATAAATCAGTTAAAAACTACTTATATTCTGAAGATTTAAAAGATTCTGACTATACAGATATTTCATTAGTTCCATTTAATGATAGTCAAACAGATACGTTTATTGATAGCTATAATCCTCTATTTGCAACTACTACGCAAACTATGAGAGAAGCTATTCAAAATGTTTCTAGTGGTAATCCTGCACATATTGAGCAAATACTTAACTTGATGCTTGATACAAGCAGAAACTATATTAATTTTACTCTTCCTGAAACTTTTGAGGATGTGGTAAGAACACGTTTGAATATTCTTAAAAAAGAAAACATTATGTGTTACGAAATCCTTGTTGCGTGTGCAACTTTGGGTTTAAAATTCTATCCTGTACTTTTAAATCAGTTGTTTAAAGTCGATGATAGAACTTTTGTAGATTTATTTGGTAGTTTAATTAGATTAAACTATATTACACCAGTAAATGAGTTGGCGTATGAATTTAAGAGTGTTGGTTTATGGAAAGCTATTCTAAACATTACTAAAAATGAAAGAGCTTTCTTAAACTTGAACAAAAAATTATTCGCAATTTTGTCAGAATTTGCTTTATCTTCGCACACCTTACTTGCTCAACTTGCGTTGAATATTCACCAAAAATTACCAGCTCTAAATATTTGGTCTGATGTTGTTAAGTTATCAGCATATCTTGGCGATGTGAATATGTATGTTAAAGCACAACAAATGTCTTTAGCTTTAGTTAAAAATATTCAAGGTGCAAATAGCTCTCTTATTATAAATAATATTCATGAAAGATTAGGTAAAATTCTTTCTTATTCAAAACCTAAAGTAGCAGCAGATTATTTGAATAAAGCTATTAAAACAGTTGTAAAACTTGATGATCCATTAAAGATGTTCGAGTTGAATGCATATTTAATTGATTGTTATACAAAATTGA
>DBIX01000045.1:20272-23599 GCA_002297005.1 Cyanobacteria bacterium UBA791
TACAAAATTGAATAATTATCACGGTGTTATTAGTTGTGTAAATTTTGCAGTCGATAATGTTGATGATTCTCACGAATTAGAAATTGCAATGTTGAAATCAAGAAAGTTATACCCTTTACTTAGAATTGGTAATTACGGTGAAGTTATTGAAACTATTGATATTGATGTAATGCCAATTTTAGAAAAATATCTTGATACAACAAAACCTCACGATGTTATTTCTATAAAAGATTTATTCTCAACTTGGTTAAAAACTTATTTAATCTTAGCAGAAGCTTTGTGCTTACAAGGTGATAACCGTACATTTAGTATCGTAGAAACTATTTTTGAAATTCTTCTTAAAAATAAAGTTTCTGACAAATTATATATTGCTAAATTAAAATTGATTCTTGCGTTAGGTTACACACTTAGAGGTAACACAGAAGAATCTGAAAAGGTTATTACAGAAGTATCAGAAACAAATCCTGATGAAGTTTTAGATGATGCTTCAATTATCAGAATGAACTTAATTCATATTTTAAATATGATATTTAGCGGAAAATTCGAAGGGTTACAAGAAGATTTATTTAGCTTGGTAGCCTTTGTAAATAATGTTGATGACAAGATTACAAAAAATATCTTGAAAGCACTTTTAGGTAAAGTATTAAAAGAAAACAAAAAATACAAAAAAGCTTTAGCAATTTACTCAGAAGAAATTTCATACTTTGCAAATGAAAAGAATGCTTTGGGTGTACTTCTTTGTTGGTATTTGATTTCAGAGGTAACTTTGATTACTGAAGGTCCTAAAAAATCTTTAGAATTTGCTCTAAAAGCTCTTGATATAGCTCAAAGTCCAAAAATTCAAAACTTCTATTTTATAATTGCGTTGAATAAAGTTATTGCAAGAACATACCTTGTTTTAGGGGATTTGGACAGTGCAAGAATTTATATTGAAAGTGCAATCGGTATTGCTCGTCAATTCGATATGTTAGATATGCTTTGTGAATTGTATATGCTTTATGGTAGATACTTACATGAAATGGTTGCAACTAACGAAAAGACAGCAAGAGATTATGCAGTAAGTTCTTTCAGAATGTACGATAAAGCTTATAATTTAGCACACAAGATTAATAATGTAGTGATTGCAAATACTGTTATTAAAGCAAATGCAGAATTAAGACGTGATTGCCAAAAACGAGGTATAGACCTTTAGTTTAAAGGTATTTTGATAGTAAAGTTTGAACCTTTGTTAGGTTCGCTTTCTACTGTGATTTTTCCGTTGTGCATTTTTGCAAATTCTTGGCTAATTGTTAGACCTAAACCTGTCGAACTTTCTTTTTTTATGATGTAATCATTTATTTGCGTAAATTTTTTGAAAATCTTTTTTTGATTTTTCTTTTCAATTCCAATACCATTATCAATTATTGAAATTATAGCATTGTTTTTATCAAGATTAGTTTGGATTTTTATTTCGTCTTTAGTGAATTTTAAGGCATTACTGATTAAGTTAAAAAGTATTTGTTTAGTTTTTTGGTAATCTGCTTTGATTTCAAAATCTGTAATTTCTTTTGTTAATTTAATATTTTTTTGCTCAAATAACGGAAATAGAGTATTTAAAACCTCGTCTATCACCATTGAAATTTCAAAAGGCTGTTTTACTAATTGAGTTGAATTAGCTTCTATTTTTGAAATATCAAGAATTTCGTTAATCATTCCTAAAAGATGTAGGGATGAAGTTTGGATATTGTTTATAAATTCTGTTTGCTTTTTGTTTAATTCGCCAAGTTTTTTATTCTGTAACAAATCAGCGTATCCAAGAATAGCATTCAAGGGAGTTCTTAGTTCGTGAGAAACATTTGCGATAAATTCTGTTTTAATTTGTTCAGCACTTTTTGTTTCTTCTACAGCTTTGGATAATATTTTTACTTGGCTTTTAAATACTTCTGACAATTCATTATCTTTGATTTTGTAGCTCAAGATATTTGTTATAGCCTTTAAAATTTGTTTTTCTTCTTTAGAAAAATTATTTCCCTCAAAAAGAATTATTCCATATACAACATTTTTAACCTTTAAATATGTTATGTAGTGAGGATTTTCAGAAATTTCCTTTGCTTGCTCAAGTTCTTCTTTAAAAAGTGATTTTGATAACGTATTAGAAATATTTAGTTCTTTTTGTGTTGGATAAATTTCTTCTAAACTTTCAGGTGAAAGCATAAATACTCTAGCGTTTTTAAAGTTTACAACGTCTTTAATCTTATCAAATATAAGTTCTGATAAGATTTTATCCTCTTCAAATAGTTTTGGTATAAGTTCCAAAAAAGTTTTATTTGTCGGCATTTTCTACGTATCCGATGTATGGAAGATTTCTGTAAAATCCCATATAATCTAATCCATAGCCTACAACGAATTTGTTATCAATTATAAAGCCGTGGTAATCTGCATCGACATCTGTTTGTCTTGAAACTTTTTTATCAAGAAGTGAGCAGAATTTTGTTGATTTTGTTTTAAAGTTTAAGTCAATAAAATCTAGCAAGAATTTTGCTGTTAAACCTGTATCAATAATATCCTCAACGATTAAAACATTTTTGCCATTCAAATCAGGAAGTGAAATATCTACAGCGTTAACCTTGCCTGATGATTTAAAACCGTGACCATAGCTTGATAATCTAATAAATTCCATACATATAGGCATTGTTAATCTTTTTGATAAATCAATTGCAAAATATACTGAGCCTTTTAGTACTGCAATTAGGTAAACTTCTTCGCTTTTATAAAATGCATTTAGTTCGTCTGCTAATTCTTTGATTCTTGTTTGAAGTTGTTCTTCTGTATATAAAGTTTTTAAATCGCTAATTTGTAAATCCAACATTTTGTGCCTCGCTTTTTTCTAATGATAGCACATAATTTGGTTTTGTCACAACTTTAATTTTTTCACTTAATCCGTAGCCTATTGCCCATAAGATTTCTGAATTTTGGCAAAGAAATAATAAAGTATCTCTTTTGTGGGCTTTTATTTTCTTTGAGTTTAAATATTTTTTTAATTTTTGTGTTCCATTCATTCCTAGTGGTTGAATAAAATCGCCCTCTTGTCTTTCTCTTAAAGTAAATTCAAAAGGCTCTTTTATCTCTACAAAAGCGTGAAAGTCTTCATCCTTTGGAAACTTTTCAGGGTTTTCTCCAGCGTATTTTTTTATTTTAAAAATATAATCAGAAATTTTATATTCACCCTCTTTATTTATTTTTATTACTTCGTTTGAGGGTGTTGATTTTGTGATAACTTCAATTTCTTTTGCAGATACAAGTAACCATAAACCTGTTGTGAGTGAATATTTAACTCCACAATTTATC
>DBIX01000066.1:0-3133 GCA_002297005.1 Cyanobacteria bacterium UBA791
GAAACACAAAACTACGTAAAATCAATTTTGGCTAATTATCTATGATGAGTTTATTTAATTTTATATACAGATATTTTATAGTTTTATTCGGTCATTCTACTGACGCAACCAAACAATATCATTGAATATTATTAGTACCATAAGAATGATTAAAAGGGTGAAGAAAACAGTACCTATTTTTTCTACTGTTTCGTCTTTTAGTCTTCTTCCGCGGATTTTTTCAATGATTAAGAATAAAATGTGTCCGCCGTCAAGTGCTGGAATTGGCAAGAAGTTTACGATTGCTAAGTCCATAGAGATTATTGCTGTAAGTAGTAATCCGTAGAATAAACCACTGTTTTGAATGATATCTCCGCCAACTTTTGTAATCGCAACAATACCATGCAAGTCTTTTAGTGGAACTTTGCCTGTAAAGATTTGTCCAAGTCCATAAACCATATAATATGTGTTGTCGTACAAGTATTTTGTTCCGTATTTTAGAATTGATTTTACACCTTGAGTTTTAATCAAAACTTCTTTAGATTCAAGTTGTACGCCGATTTTACCTTTTTCATCAGGATTGAAGGCTTTTAATGTTAGGTATTTGCCGTTTCTGTCAACTACAAAGTTTAGCGGGTGAGTGTTATCCGCCATAGCCTTAGACAAGTCTCTTAGTGTAAATTGTTCATTGCCTGTAATGTACTTGTTATTTGTTAGGCTATCTCTAACTTTTACTTGAACTTCTGTTAATTTTTCGTCGTTATTTTCAGGTTTTACAATGCCTACTTCTTCCTCTTTTTGTAAGCCGATTGAAGGCTCAGTTTCTCTTTCCGGAAGTTTTACTGTAACACCTTTTGGAATAACTTCATCTTCTGTGAATACAAAGTTAATTTCCTTTAATTGCAATAAATATTTATCTGCTAAGTTTTTGTTGTAGTAGCCGTCATTGCTTTTGCTTAGGTTGATTATAGTAAGCAATGAGTTTGTATTTGTGATTTTTGTGCCGTTTAAAGAAACAATTCTATCACCTTTTTTAATACCTGATTGCCAAATAGGGGCTGTTTTTTCGGCAACGATATCGTTGACATAAACATCATATTTGCCTGCTGGCATGTAACCCCAATGGAATGCTGCAAGATAAACAATTATGAAAGCGCAAATTACGTTAAAAATAACGCCAGCAGAAACAACTACCGCTCTTTGATAGATTGGTTTGTTTAAAAATCTGTCTGGTGAATCTTTGTCTAATTCGCAATCTTTTTCGTCATCAGGGAATGAAACATAACCACCTAATAAAAATGCGTGAACTAAAATTGTTACATCACCAATTTTCTTTTGAAACAAAGTTGGACCAATTGGTAGTCCAAATCCGAACTTTTCTACTTTTATCCCGAACATTCTTGCTGTAATGAAGTGACCGAATTCGTGCACTAGAATTAAGATACTCAACAATACAAGCATTATTAAAATTGACATAATATCTCCTTTTTCTATAATATATTTTATCATGAAAAATTTTTTGTTAAGTCTTTTAGATTGGATTTATAAAAAGAAATGTTATTTTTGCGGAAGCTCTAAAGAGTGCGTGGCAATGTGTAGCAAGTGTTATGATTCAATGTCGCATTTGCCACTAGAAGTTAACAGAACAATTTTGAACGCAAAGATTTATGCATGTGGACTTTACGAAAAAACAATGCAAAAAATGATTAGAGGGTTAAAATACCATAATCAGAGAGATTTGGCATATTATCAGGCAAAATTCGTGTGGGAATATTGGAAAAATTTAGATATAACAGAAACTTTTCAAGTAGTACCTGTTCCGATTTATAAAACAAGACAGAAAAAGCGTAAATACAATCATATGGAGCTTGTCGGTGAGGAATTTTGCAAACTTTCCGGATATACATTAAACACCGAACTTATAAAAAGAATTAAAGATACAAAACCTCAATATAATTTGAAAAGATTTCAAAGAATGGAAAATTTGGCAAATGCCTTTGAGGTTGATAAATCGGCACTTTTAGATATGCCAATTCTATTGATTGATGATATTTGCACAACAGGTTCAACCTTTGAATCTATGATTGAGGAATTGAATAAAAATAATATTTATAATATAACATGTTTAGCGACAGCAACGGTGGAGTTTTAGATGAAAAAGATTTTATTTTTAATTTGTTTAATGTTTTTAGGTTTAAATGCATTTGCATTTGATTGTGATTCAGCATCTCAATGCACAATTATTGGTAAAAAATTAACAGACCAAAAGGAATACAAAAGTGCAATAGAATGTTTTGATAGTGCAATTGCAATGGATGAAAATGATGAATTTGCTTATGCGTTCAGAGCAAAAGCGAAGTATTACTTAAAAGATTATGAAGGCGCAGTTACTGATGCTGAAAAATCTTTAGAGCTTAGAAAAACTTCTTATGCATACAACGCAAGAGCAAATGTAAAATTTATAAATGGTGATTTTCAAGGCGCAATTGATGATTTAACAAATGCGGTAGAGCTAAATCCAAAGTACATGCAATGTTACGAAATGCGTGCTAGAGCTAACGTAAAATTAGAAAATTATGTAGATGCTCTTAAAGATGCTGGCATGGCAATGAAATTGGACAGCGAATTTTCTCAAAACTATGAAGTTAAAGCAAGAGCAGAAATGGGCTTGAAGGATTACCAAGCAGCTTCTCGTGATTTTTCTATTGCTTCAAAAATGTATAAAGCGGAAGGAAATAGAAAAGCTCATAGAGTTACAAAAAAACTAGCAAAAAAATGCGAGAGGAAAATTAAGTGATAATTGCTGAATTTGCTAAATATTTGCAACAGCATGATGACGAAATTATTGAGCATAAATCAAGTTGTAGTTTGCTTTGTGCTTGGGTTTTGTCGATTTTAGAAAGAAAACCTAAAAATCATGTCGAAAAAATCGTTCACGCAGAAATTGCTTTAGCTGAAAATGAATACGGAGAGTTTTTGTTGGTTGCAAAGTCAGTAAGCGGACAGAAATTGACAAATGCTCTTTACAATTTTGCACTTAGTTATGAACAGCATTTAATGCGCAAATGGTTGCATGATAAAAATGCAAATGACTTTAATAAATAAATTGAAGTTTTTTGTCCTTAACAAATTTTAAACTCATGCTTGATTTTAA
>DBIX01000066.1:3303-4714 GCA_002297005.1 Cyanobacteria bacterium UBA791
TTTTGATTGGAAATTTTGCGGCTTAATGTAGGCAAAATTTTTTTTTATGCTTACACAAAATAGGTCGATAAAAAGTAAATCCAAAGGAGAAAAAATGTCAACAAGAGCATTTAAAGATGAGAAAATCTCAGAAATTAAAGAAAAAGTTGATAAAGCACAAGTGGCTATCGTTACTGAATACCGTGGTATGACAGTAGAAGAAATCACAAAATTACGTCGTGAAATCCAAAAAAACGGTGGCGATTACATGGTTACTAAAAACACTTTGGCTAAAATTGCTATCAAGGATACACCTTATGAAATCTTAGCTGAAACTTTAAAAGGACCAATCGCTATTGCTTTCGGTTTTGATGACCCTGTTAGCCCAGCTAAAGCTTTGTCAAAATTCATGAAAGATGTTAAAAAGGGCGAAATTATCGGTGCGGCATTAGACGGCAAATTATTGTCAGCTTCTGAAACAAAAGCATTGGCATCTCTTCCATCAAAAGAAGAAATCTACGCAAAAATGCTTGGCAGCATCAATTCACCAGCATCTGGTATCGTTGGTTCTATCAACGCAGTTATGGCACAACTTACACGTGCAATGGCAGCTGTTAGAGACCAAAAAGCAGCTTAATTACGCAATTTCGTAGTTAACAAAAACAGTAATTACTCAGAAATTTATTATGAAAGGAAAATAAAATGAGCAACGTAGAATCAATTTTAGAATCAATCGAAAAATTAACTTTATTAGAAGCAGCTGAATTAGTAAAAGCTATGGAAGAAAAATTCGGCGTATCAGCAGCAGCTCCTGTAGCAGTAGCAGCAGCTCCAGCAGCAGGCGCAGCAGATGCAGGCGAAGCAGCAGACGCAGAAGTTACAGTTGTATTAGCTTCAGCTGGTGCTAACAAAATCGCTGTATTAAAAGAAGTTCGTGCTATCACAGGCTTAGGCTTAAAAGAAGCTAAAGATTTAGTTGATGGCGCTCCAAAACCTGTTAAAGAAAACGTTAAGAAAGAAGACGCAGAAGCTATCAAGAAACAACTTGAAGCAGCTGGTGCTACAGTAGAAATCAAATAGTTTTCTAAAGTAGAAAATATTTCTTAAAAGGGCGGATTTTTCGATTGAAAAATCCGCCCTTTTCCATTGTCATGACTAAATTGTAAACAATTGTAAAAGCATGGTTATTACACTAGCAATTAATTTTTTGATGTACTTTAATTTTAATATACTAGTATTTATAAGGGAATGTGATGAATATTAATCCTGTAATGCCTCAAATCCAACAAGGCTTTACCTCAAAAAAAGAACAAGAGCCGAAAAAGCTAAAGTATGCAAAAGATACTTTGCTTGAAAATAATTTTAAGACAAGAGCTACTATTCAAGCTGATAAGTTAACAAAAGCATTTACAACTTATCCTGCAAAAGGTTT
>DBIX01000066.1:4898-13702 GCA_002297005.1 Cyanobacteria bacterium UBA791
GCTGGTCAAATCGGTAAGAAGATGGCTTTAGGTGTTGCTATGTATGGTGTAGCGAAAGAAGCTTCAAAATCATTAGTTAATGTTCCTGTAAAAGCAATGACCGGTGTAGATACTGAAATGCCTTATGCTAAAGTTGTTGAAGGTTTCCCTAAATTTGAAGGTGATAAAAATACTAAATCAATCGAATACCACAAAGTATTTGAAAGTGTAGAATTCCCTCGCTATGACTTGTTATACGGAAAAACTAACGAGGATAGAAATGTTTATTATGACAAAGTTGCTAAGAAATTAGGCTTGGGCGAAAACTTAGCATCTTCTGATAAAGAAGTAAAACCAAGAATTAAAGATATTATCGTACGTTCTAACACTGCTAAAAGTATTTCTTCATACTTATGGGCAGCAACAGGCGTAGGTTTAGCAGTTCAAAAACCTTGGGATAATTTCTTTGTTTCAGCTACAAAAGGTAAAGGCGTACAAAAAGCTGCAAATATGGCTCGTTCATTCGGAAACAACTTGGTAAAAGCTGCAAAAGACTTATGGACAGGTGGTGCAAACCCTACAAAAGTTCAAAAATATGCTGGTAAAGCCTTGATTGGTGCAGCTGTTGCAGCAACAGTAATCGGTGTTGCAAACACTGTAATAAGTGCAAGAAAGTCGGCAAATTTGGAAGATAAGAACGTGTTTGATTCAAACAGAAAGGTTGTGGTGGACTAAGATGACAATTACCGCAACTAACGGAATTAAAACTCAACAATACATTAAACCTCAAGAAGCTAAAGGTAAATTAGTTTCTTCATCAATTTTCCCAAATGTAAAAGATACAAAATACAACTTTAATGCTTTAAAACATGGTTTAACAGGTAAAGCAAATGACCACGAATTAGGTAAGTTAAACGATGTTGGTATGAAGGTTGGAGCTGTTGCATTAGCTGGTTATTTAGCAACTCAAAAAGCAACTCCAAAAACAAAATTAATGGAATTTGTAGGTTTAGCAACATTCTTTGGTGCTATGAAATTATGGCCTAAATTAGCTATTGGTGCTCCTGCAAAAGCTATTCACGGTTTTGATCCAACTCAAGAATATGAAGATAGCTTCGGACGTAAGAAACCATTCTTCCAAGATGCTCAATACCAACCTTGGGACGTATATTCAAACGAACAATTACAAAAAATCGGCGATAAAATGGGCGTAGATAAAAATGCTCAAGACAGAAATGATTTAACAAAATCAAATATGACAAAAATCGCTACAAAAAATAATACTTTATGGATGTTAACTGCTGGTATAGCTTCTGCTGTATTCTCAGCATTAGCTTGTAACAAAGCAGAAAAAGTTATTGACCCAGCTTTAGACAAAGTTAATAACCAAAAAGCTGACAAATTATTACAAAACTTTGATGCTGAATCTCAAAAACGTATGACTTCTGCAAGTCAAAATATGCAAAAAGATTTAGACAAAATCTTTGAAGAAAACAAAGGCAAAACTTTAGATAACAAATTAGTTGAAAAAATTTCAAGCAGATTAGCAAAAGGCTTAGACCCTGTTACTGAAGAAGGCGTTAAAGAAGATATGCAAAATATCTTGATGAATGGTAAATCTTTAGTAAACGAAAACTTAGCTGAAAAAATTTCAAACGGTTCTAAAAAAGTTTTAGCTCAAAAATTCTCAGAAGAACAAGTTGCAAAAATTGTTCCTTCTAAAGAAGAAATTGTTAAACACTTCAATGACAATCAAATGATGGGCAAAGAAGTTAATGAAGATGAAGCAATGAATGTTCGTTCTTCAGTTTCTCAATTATTCTTGGCTAAAGCTAAAGAACAAGGTATGTCTACTGAAAAATTAAAGACTATCAAAAAAGGTGTTGCTTTAGTTGCAGACAAAGCTATTAAATCAAATTCAGCATCAGTTTTAGACGAAAATGCAATGAAAAAGGTTAGCGAAATCGGTAAAGCAATGAGCGAATTACAAGCAAAAGATTCTGTTTTAGATGATTATGCTCAAGCAAAAGTTGCTGACAAACCTGAAACTGTAATTGCAAATTATTGGAATAAAACTTCTACAAGCATTGTAAAATCTTTAGGTATTGACTTTAAAGAAATGGAAAAAGTTAGAAATAATCGCCAATTAGTTCAAGGCTTGGTAAGAAATAAAATGGAAGAAGTTACTTCTGATGATACAAAATACCAAAAAGCAATTGGCGAAATGGCTAACAACATCGCTGAATTAGACAAGAAAATTAAGCCAGAAGATACTAAAAAATACGTTGATTTAGTTGGAAAAACTTATGACGACGCAGCTGGCAAATTATACAATCAAGGTATGGAAGCAACAGCTAACAAATTAACAGCTCTTTCTGTTGGTGGAAAAGGTTCTTTAAAACGTATTAAACAAGTTTACTTTGAAGAACGTGTTGCAGGTGTTAAAAACTCATTCTCAAGAATGATTAACACAATGGACGTTTACAGAAGAATTTCTAAAGGCGAAGTTCCAAAAGACGGTTCAGCAAGAGAAGTTAAAGAAGCTATGTTAGAACTTGTAAAACAAACAACATTACAAGGTCACTCTTCTGACCACTCAATCAAATTCTACTTTAACAGAAGTCAAGACAACTCTACAAATGTTGACAGAAGCGATGTAGAAATTAAAGACGGTAAAGTTGTAAATAAATACTTTAAAGAAGGTAAAGGTGTAGATGTTCCAGAAGATTATGGTTTCTATCAAAAAGCTATGAACTTTATGTACAACTCACCAATGGATAAAGATACAGTTGAAGCAATCAAAAAAGCAGGTATCGAAAACGATGTAAATAAATACAATTCAGAAGTTTACAACAAAATCGGTAGTGCTGATTACTTCACAAAACCAAACCACAAAACAACAGGTGATCAAGGCGCATCTTCAGAATACAAATTCTTGTTATTAGGTGTAGCACCTGATGAAATGATGACAAAAACAGTTCAACAATCATACAACTCTCAAAAATGGGGTAAAACTTTCGGAACAGTAGGCGCGGTATTAACAGGTTTGACAGTTGCAGCTCAATTCTTGTTCGGTAAAGGTAAAGCAGTTAAGTAGGAAATAGGAAATAAATGTCAAGAGTTCAATCAATTAAAGCTAATATCTTAAATGTTCCAAATTTGAACGTTAAAGCTAAAAAGTCAACAAGACCAAGCTTTACAAGCAATATGGAAATGTACACTTCAAATCCTTTGAAGAACTTTTTAGATACTCAAGCTGCAATGAACAAATCTCTTGTTAAAACTGCTCCTATTCAAACTACAACTGTGAAAGAAACTGCTAAAGTAGAAGATAAAAAAGTTGAAAATAAACCTGCTTACAAAAATAATTTCCGTTCAATGTTGCAAAACGGTGAAGCTAAGATTTTAGCTATCGTTCCAAGAACTTTCAACGCTAAAGATGAAAACGGTGATGAAAAAATTACAGGCAACGAACAACACGGAACATTTTTAAACGCAATTGATAGATTAGACGAAGTTAAAGCGGAAGGTTTCAATGCTTTCCACATTTTACCAATTCACCCAACAGGTAAAAAACACGCAATGGGCTTGGCTGGTTCAATCTATTCACCATTAGATTTCTTACAAATTGACCCTAACTTAATTGATAAAAATGATAAAAGAACTCCTGTAGAGCAAGTTAAAGCATTTACAGATGCTTGCCACGAACGCGGTATTAAAGTTATGTTAGACTTACCAAGCTGCTCATCTTATGATTTGTACTTGCAAAAGCCTGAATTAATGGCAAAAGAACGCGACGGTCAAGCAAAAACACCTCAAGGCTGGAATGATATTAGAATGTTCCAACCATTCTCAGATGAAACAAAAAGAGAATTAAATCCAGATTTAGTAGATTTACACAAAAAATATGTTGATATGTGTGTAGATATGGGTATTGACGGTATTCGTGCAGACGTAGCTCGTGCTAAACCTACTGAATTTTGGGATATCATTATTCCATATTCTCACTCAAAAGACCCAGAATTTGGCTGGTTAGGTGAAACTTATACTTATGAAGATGCTTCACCTCAAGCAAATATGCCTTATGACAGACCTGAAGATTCTTTAAGGGCAGGTTTTGATGCATATTATGGACAATACCACATTTTCCACGAATGGAAAGGTGCAAAGGACTTAAATGATTTCGTAAAAGAAAATATTGATATGTCAAACAGATTGGAAAAGGGTAAATCATTAATTGGTTCATTTACAACTCACGATGATATTTCACCTATGTTCCATGGTGGTACTGAATATTGTAACCTTACAGCTGGTTTGCAAGCTACATTACCAATGTTGAACCCATATTATGTAGATGGTTATCAATCAGGTGATTACTACGTATACGGTTATGATCACTCAAAATCAGAAGAATCTGAAACAGATTGTCACGAAATGACAGTTCACAGAGGAAAACTTGATATCTTTAATTTATCTAGAAAACCAGGTGGAAATAATCCTGAAATTGGTAAATTTATGACTGAAACTTTCAAAATGAGAGATAAATATCAAGACTTAATCACAAAAGGTTCTTTCATTGAATTGGATAAGAAAAACGATAAAGACGACCAAATTATTGCTTATGCAAGACACAAAGATGGTAAAACTTTATTGGTTGTAGGTAACAAAAATATTAACAGAAACGTAACAGCAACAGTTAAAGTTCCAACAATGAAAGCGACTCAAGAACTTAAAAACTTGTTACCAGCTTACGGCAAACAATCAAAATATCAAGCTGGTGACGGTGAATTAAAAGTAGACTTAGCTCCTTCAAGAATTCACGTATTTGAAATTGATACACCAAATATTGAACAAGCATCAAAAGGACATGTTTACAAACAAAACTTATAATCAAAACATTAAATGACACGAAGATAACTTAAAGGGTGATTATACAAATCACCCTTATTTTTTGTTTTATTAATTTTAATTATTTATTTGTTTTCAATAGAGTTTTTAAGAGCTTTTTCTAGAACTTCAATTTTTGATTCTAAAACTTTTACTTTTGAATCGCTTTCATCTGAAGAAATAGAGTTCTTTTCTAATTCTCTTTTGTAAGCCTTTAATTTTCTTGCAATATCCAAAACGTAAGATAGTACGAATAAAATACCTGCAATAAATCCGCTAAATGCTAGAACTATAACTTGAGGTTGTTTAATTGTATAGCAGAAATAGCCGATTACACAAAGTAATACGATAGATATTAATCTTAAAAATATAATCATTTTTGACTCCTTAAATATTTTAGTACCTTTTCAATTTTTTCATCAGGTTCAATTTGTAACTTGATTATCTCATCACCAAATGGTTTTGTAAACTCTAGTTTATACGCTTGTAAAACTTGTTCTTGAGTCTTGCATTTTTCTGGACGAGCGCCATAAAGAGTGTCGTTATAAACGGGCGTCCTAAAATGGCTCATGTGAACCCTAATTTGATGTGTGCGACCTGTTTTTAGTGTTAATTCAACGAAAGTTGCATTTTTAAATCGTTCTAAAACCTTGTATTCTGTGATACTAGGCTTTCCGCCCTCTACAACAGCCATTTTATGAGGTTGAGTCGGGTGTCTGCCAATTGGTAAATTAATTATGCCTTCTTCATCTTTTACAGAACCTTTTACGACTGCTAAATAACTTCTAACAGCAGTTTTGGTTTTAATTTGTTGAGTTAAAAATTCGTGTGCCTTATTGTTTTTTGCAACCATTAAAAGACCTGATGTATTGCGGTCTAATCGGTGCAAAATTCCACGTCTAAATTCCCCATTTATATCTGACAAATTATCACCATATTTGTATAAAAGAGCGTTTACAAGAGTGTTTTCGCGCTCAATTGTTGTAGGGTGGGTCAACATTCCAGAAGGTTTGTTGACAACAAGCATATTTTCATCTTCGTAAACAATATCAAGTGGAATGTTTTGAGGTTCAATTTTTACCTCTTCAATAGCTTGTGGTTCAAATTCAATAATGTCGCCTTCATGAAGTTTATGAGAAGGCTTTTTTATTTCGCCATTAATTAAAACATTGCCATTTTTAATTGCAGATTGAATTTTTGAACGAGAAATATCTTCAATCAAATTTGAAAGATATGCGTCAAGTCTAATATTTTCGTCGTTTTCGTCTATTAAAAATTTCATACTGATTATAATTGTTTAAGTTGTGCTCTTGTTAAAAGCAAATAAATAATGGCTACAATACTTACGTTTATTGCAATATCAGAAAAGTTAAAGATTGGAAATTCTACAAACTTAAAGTAGAAATAATCTCTAACATAACCTAATGTCATACGTTCAAATAAATTACAGAAAATACCTGACATTAAAACACAAAGCCAAGTTATACCTGTGTAAGACATTGTTCCTGCGTGTCTGATTACGTAAGCAAGTAAAAATACTAATGCTAAAACGGCCAAAATTTCTAGTAATAGTGGATAGTTTTGCAATAAGCTAAATGCTGCACCTGTATTTTTAACGTAGCTTAGTGTAACAAAATCGTTTGGCGGAAAATTAAAACCGTGTCTGATATTGTTAGTTATTAAATCTGACAAATAACAATTAGCGCAGATAAATCCTGCTAACATTACAAATAAATATATTATTTTACTCCACAGATTTTGCGGTTGTTTCTTTCTTGCCATTTTCAGCTACCTTAAAATTCTTTTCTGGAATTACGTTAGTTCTAGTGATGATGTAGCCCAAGCCTGTTACAAGAAGTTTAACGTCTTTGTTTTTCGCTAATTTAGCTCTTGTAATACCTATTGAAGCTACTGTATATTCGTTCAAATTATCTTTGTTTGCTGTAAAAATTCTTTCCAAAATGCCAGATTCAGGAAGTTTTCTGTAACTTTCTTCTGAATTAATTTGCGGATAAGTGATTTTTTCTTGACCGATTGAGGCGATTACAATCATTTTTCCGTCATTAATATCAAGGTTCAAACTTGCGGTGTAAGGTTTGTTTGCTGGAACTAATTGCGGTACAACTAAGTCCATTTTTATGTCATTAGCTTCACCGTAAGTTAGTGTTGTGCGTTCGTTTATGATTTGATCAGAAGTTACAAACCAATTGTCACCATTTTTTTCTAGGTAATAAATACTGTTTGAATAACTTTTTAAATAACCTGTAATATCAGTTTCACCAACCGCTTCAACTGATGATGCAGTTGCTTTTTCAACAGCTTCAACAACGGCAGTGTTGCCGATAATGCTTATTTTGGTAATGTTCATAGTGTACTTGATATCTGGATACATCTTCAAGGTTTTTTGAACAAGGTCAAAATAAGTTTCTTTATCAAAACCGTCGGCATTCACATAGTTTTTAGCATACATTTTCTTTAAGGCTTCAAGATTGCCTGTATTTGTGTAAACTAATTGTGATTTAAAGAAGTTTCTAACTTCTTTTTCAAGATTTTGACTTTGTTTAGCTGTTGCAGATTTACCTGCATAAGCGACATAATTATCACTTGCAAAACAAGCAGGCGTAATTAATAAGGCGATTATTATTGTTAAAATTAATTTTTTCATATAATGATTATACCCTAAACATTTACATTTGACATCATCTCAATAAGGGTACTTATTGTTGTGTCCATACTAACGATATCGGTTGTTCGTTGTTGTAGGAATGCATTGATTTGTGGCATCATTTCAATTGCGATATCCAAACTTGGGTTTGAACCTTGTTGATACATACCTACGTCAATCAAGTCTTTATTTTCACGATAAAGTGCTAAAAGTTTACGCATTTTACCCGCAGCAGCTTTATGTTCAGGCGATGCGATAGCACTCATCAAACGGGAAATACTACCTAAAACGTCAATTGCAGGGTAGTGGTTTGCTTCGGCAACCTTTCTGGATAAGAAAATGTGACCGTCTGTAATACCACGAACTGTATCTACGATAGGGTCGTTGATATCGTCACCTTCCATAAGTACTGTGTAAAAGGCTGTAATAGAACCTTTTGGACTGTTACCAGCTCTTTCAAGAATTTTTTGCAACCATGAGAAAATTGAAGGTGGGTAACCCTTCATTGTTGGAGGTTCGCCCAATGACAAACCAACTTCACGACCTGCCATTGCACAACGTGTAATGGTATCGGTCATCAAGAAAACTTTTTTACCTTTATCTCTGAAATATTCACAAACCGCAGTTGCTGTAAGTAAGCATTTTTGACGGATTAATGGCGGTTGGTCACCTGTTGCACAAACTAGAACAGATTTTTTCATACCTTCTTCGCCTAAAGCGTCTTCGATAAACTCTTTAACCTCACGACCACGTTCACCGATTAGGGCTACAACGTTTACGTCTGCATCAGAATTTCGGGCAATCATACCTAAAAGTGTTGATTTACCTACCCCAGAACCTGCGAATAAACCCATACGTTGTCCGCAACCGAAGGTTAAGCACGAGTCTATGGCTCTAACACCTGTTGAAAACATCTCTGTAATGATTGGACGCTCAAATGGACTTGGCGGTGGACCTTCAATGTTACGCCATTCCGCGTGTTCAAGTGGTAATGGGTGTCCGTCCATTGGGTTTCCCATAGGGTCAATAAGTCTGCCTAATAAGAAATCGCCAACAGGAATATTAATCGGATTACCTGTTGAGGTTACAAGACAACCTTGTCCAATGCCGTTACCGTCAAGTAACAAAAGTAATTGAGCAACTTCACCTTTAAAGGCAGCTACTTCAGCGGGCTTTTTTTCACCTGTGTTCGTTTCAATATAGCATAAATCACCGATTTTCAAGCCTGGAAGTTTTACTTCAACCGTCAAACCAAGCAACTTTGATACAGTAC
>DBIX01000043.1 GCA_002297005.1 Cyanobacteria bacterium UBA791
TATCATTGATATTATTTTTTGAAAATAAATTATTTGAATTCTTATTTATAAAATTTTTATTTTGTTTTATAAGAGGAGATAATTTTATCAAATTTTTATCAATTTCGACTCCATGCAGAACTACTTCATGATTTTTTAAGCCAAAAATGTTATTGGTATGTATCGAATTGATATAATTATTTTTTTCATGAAGTTTTTGAAAATAAAAATTTAAAAATGCTTTTGAATTATATCCAATTCCAAAACAAAGATCTAAAACTTTTATTTTTTTATTATTTTTTATAAACTCATCAATTTTTGAGGGGAAAATAAATTTTTCATAAGCTTCAGAAAGTGCACCAAAAACAGAATGATAAATATCATTCACCTCATTTGAATATAGCCCTACTGAGCCATCCTCTGTAAATTTTGCCTGAAACTCTACCATATAGCTATTATACAGCTATTTTGCAGAAGATAAAAATCAGTTACATATTTTTACATGTGGCGTAATTCAGGTTTTATAAGCATTTGAGCAAGCTTATCAGCACCTTCAAAATCTCTTTTTGCAAGTACTTCAGAGGCTGAAACGTTGTCATATTCTACAAATTTGTGTTCAACACCAAAACCTAATTCGTCAAATGTTACGATTGCATAACATGAAACAGGCTTTTCTGTAAATGGTCTACCCACACTACCAACATTTACAACAGTTTTACCTGAATTTGTTTGGTATCCACAAGGTAAATGAGTGTGACCGCAAAGAATTAATCTTGCATCAGTTCCATCCACCATTTCTTCGACTTTTTCTAGAGGTAAATCAGGTGAAATGTCTTCATTATTACGTCTTGGCGAACCATGTACAAGTAAAATCGGTGTATGGTTTATATTGATTTCTAAATTTTCAGGTAAATTTTTAAGATATTCTTTGTTCTCATCTGAAATAACTTCAGCATCATTTCTTAAAGCATTTGCCATAATTGGGATTTGACCCTTTAGGGCATTGAACATATCTTCATTAAATTCAACTATCATTTTATCTGTATTACCTTGGATAACATCCCAATTCATTTGTTTTACAAGCTCTACGGTTTTATTTGGTTCAGGTCCAGCCATAGCCAAGTCTCCTAGACAAACAATATTATCGCATTTTTCATGCTCAATATCTTCTAAAACTTTTTCTAGTGCAAACAAATTACCGTGAATATCAGATATAACAGCTAATTTCATAAATTTACCTCATTTTTATTTTAGTGCTAAAATTATTTTATGATAAAAAGAAGAAAAACAAAAGAGTTAACAATAGGTAACGTTAAAATTGGTGGCGATGCACCTATTTCTGTACAATCTATGTGCAATACTGATACTCGTGACGTGAAAGCCACTTTAGAACAAATTAAAAAATTAGAGGATGCTGGTTGTGAAATTATCAGGCTAGCAGTACTAAATAAAGATGCAGCAGAGGCTATTAAAGAAATTGTCAAAAAATCAAACATTCCAGTCGTTTCTGATATTCATTTTGACTACAGACTTGCAATTCAATGCATAAACAATGGTGTTGCAGCATTAAGACTTAACCCAGGAAATATTGGCAGACGTGAAAATGTTGAAAAGGTTGTAACATTAGCAAAACAACAAAATATTCCTATCAGAATTGGTATTAATGCTGGCTCATTAGAAAAGAATTTACAAACTCTTGATTGCTCATTAGCTGAAAAGCTTGTTATGAGTGCAGAGGGACATATCAAAATTTTAGAAGAACTTGATTTTGATAAAATAAAAGTTTCACTAAAATCATCTGATGTACCAACAACAATTGAGGCATATAAACTATTTTCAGAAAAATATGATTATCCTCTTCACTTGGGTATAACAGAATCCGGAACACTTAAAGGCGGGTTAGTGAAATCCTCTGTTGGTATCGGTGCTCTTTTAGCTCAAGGTATAGGTGACACAATTAGAGTTTCATTGACAGAAGATCCTGTTGAAGAAGTACACGCTGGTTATGCTATTCTTAAAGCTTTAAACCTAAGACAAAGAGGGGTAAACTTTATCTCTTGCCCAACTTGTGGTAGAACTCAAATTGATTTAATCGGGCTAGCTAAAAAAGTTGAAGAGCGTTTCAAAAACCTAGATAAACCGCTAACAATAGCAACTATGGGCTGTCCAGTTAATGGTCCAGGAGAAGCCAAACACGCTGATTTTGGTATTGCTGGTGCAATTGGCGAGGGTTATATTTTTAGAAAAGGCGAAATTCTTGCAAGAGTTCCAGAAGCAGAACTTTTAGATAAACTTGAAGAAGTTATTGTTAATTACTTGAACAATCCCGATAAATAAGGTATTATGATATAAAAGGATTCTTATGAAAAAGTTTTTTATACCATTAATATTTTTATCAATGATATTCACTTCTAATCTTGCTGGAGCTTATACTACGCAGGAAGAGGTTTATTCTGAAGAATCTATGATTAACTATGGTTATTCTTACGATTTTGTTGAAATGTACAACAAAATTCAAGCTCGTTCAAATGGCGAACCTTATGATTACAGACCATCAGAAGATCCTATTTATAAGTATCAACCATTTAAAGCGATTAAACGTTTGATTTATTACTTTGACCCATCATCAGATACAAGTCAATTCTTAAATCACGATATTAAACCATATCCAAATTTCAACGATTATTAATGCTTATATATTATATGCAATCAATTTGCATAATTCTATAACTTGGTTTGGCATAATACCGATTACGACTGTAATTATTGCACAGGCATATAGCACAATGCTTGCAGATTCAGTCTTGTAGATGACATATTTTTCTTCTGCAGATTTGTCTTTTTCAAACATAAGTTTTGCAATTCTTACGTAGTAATACAAAGAAATAACTATTGCACATACTAAAATCAACAAAAATGGTAAGAATACCAAACCAGATTGAGCAATGGCAGAAAGTAAATATACTTTTGCAATAAAGCCTGATGTTAGTGGCATACCTGCTAACCCTAGTAATGAAATTAAAAACGCTAAGCAAAACATAGGATTTGTGTATGCAAAGCTTTTAAATTCATACAATTTGTTTGAAAATGCAGAATTTTCTAATAAAATTACTGCTGCAAAAACGCCCAAATTCATTAATACATAAGTAATTAAATAAAATAATACAGTCGAAATATTATACACACTTACAAGACTTGCCGCAAAAACCATGTATGATGCATTTGCAGAAGAACTTGCAGCCAATAATCTTTTGATATTTTTTTGTCGTATAGCAATCAAATTTGCCCAAACCACAGTAATTGAGGCTAGAACTAATAAAATTACAGGGAATTCAAAGCTATAACTAAAATTAAATACTAATAATCTGCATAAAATACCGAAGACTGCAATTTTCGGAACTACAGATAAGAACGCAACAACAGAAGTTGCTGAAGCTTCATAAATATCTAAAATCCAGTTTGCAAAAGGGAATATTGCCAATTTGAACAACAATCCGCCAGCAATAAATACAACTGAAAGAGTATAAACCCATTCCGCACTATGTTGCATATAAAAATCATTAATTTCGGTAAAATTAATAGATGAAGTTATACCATATAAATACGAAACCCCAAATAAAAATACAGCAGTTGCAACAGCGTTTGTTAGCAAATATTTGAAGGCAGCCTCTTTTGATTTATAGCCTTTTGCAAAAGCAATTAAAAACATACAACAGAAACTCAACATTTCCATTGCTAAAAACATTGTTAAATAGTCATTTACCGCAACTAATAACATACCAGAAAGAACAGCACCTAAATAGATTGCATGAAACTGAAAGGCTTTATTTCTGCGAGATGCAACTGTTTTTTTAGTAAGCAAAGCACAAATAGTTCCAGCAATCAGGATTAGTGCTTGCATAAAGATTGTATATGTATTTGAAACTATTGAGTCTGAAAATGCATAGTAAATAGGCTCAAATTGAACATCAAACAAAGATAGTAGTGAAATCAATAATGTTCCTACAGTTATCCATTTTGCTGATTTGTAAAATCTTATGTTTCTATTTATTAGACAAAATATAACTTGTACAAGTATACCAGCAATAATGACTAAGTTTGGTATAAAAATATTAAATATATCTACAGAAAAATTCATTATATACCTACGCTTTCTACGATAAGCTCAACAACAGGATTTATCACATCAAGTACCGTCATTGGGAAAACTCCTAAGAATATGATTATGCCAGCAATTGATGATAGAACTACGAATTCGTGAGTTGAAATATCTCTAACACTATTCCATGCCTCAAGTAGTGTTCCATAAAAAGTTCTATGTAAGAATTTAAGCATATAGGCAACGCTTAAAATCAATACAAAAATTGCTATAAATACAAATACAGGAATTAAAATTGGTGTTTCTAAATGACAGTTAAATGCTCCCCAGAAGGATAGAAATTCTCCAACAAAACCTGACATTAGTGGCATACCAACAGATGCTAATGAAAATAGAATACTAAAGCCCATTAATATTGGCATAACGGTAGCTAGACCACCTAACATTTTAATATCTCTAGTTCGAGTTCTTGTATAAATTATTCCAACAATCATAAATAGCCCAGCTGAAATTAGACCGTGCGAAATCATTTGAAAAATTCCACCTGAAAGACCAATTTCATTTATTGCACTAAGACCTAAAAGTACAATACCCATATTCGAAATACTAGAAAATGCTATTATACCTTTTATATCTTGCTGATTATAAGCAACAAGTGCTGAATGAATAATATTTATTACTGCAAGAATTATAAGAATTGGTGCAATTAACTTGAAAGCATCCGGTAGCAACAAGATATTGAATCTTATCAAACCATAAGCCCCAAGCTTTAGTAATAAACCTGCAAGCAACATACTAACCGGAGTTGGAGCGTCAATATGTGCGTTTGGTAGCCAAGTATGAAGTGGTATAACCGGCATCTTTACGAAGAAACCTATCATTAATAATATAGAAATCAAAACTTGAATATTTATAGGTAATTTATCAACTAAATTTACATCCGTAAATAGCGATGTCATTTGCAAATTAATCGAATCATTATAATAATGTAGCAATAAAATACCGACAAGCATAAACATACTGCCTAGAAAAGTATACAGAATAAATTTCATAGCAGATTTTTGTGCATTTCCAGATCCCCATAGGCTAATCAAGAAATACATTGGAATAAGTTCTAGTTCCCAGAAAAAGAAGAACAAAAACATATCTGCAGACGTAAATACACCTAATATGGCTGTTTCTAGTAAAAATATTAATCCATAATATAGTTTATGACGTTTTCTTATGCAAGATTTACTTGCAATTGTAGCCATTAAAACCAAGAATGAAGTTAGGACAACAAGAGCTAGAGATAAACCATCCATTGTATAAATAGTTCTTATACCTAAAGACTGAATTCCACTTTGTCCAAATATTGATGGTTCGCTAAAATAAGTTGCCTCAGGATTATAAAACAACCAAAAGCAAACAGTATACAAAAAGTGTAGACCAGCAAAGCTTTTTGCAAATCTTCTAATAAATACCTCGTGACCTCTAAAAATCGGTAACAAAAAGAAAAGAGGAACAATTAATGGTGAAAATATTAATAAATTTAGTGATAAAAATTTCATGTTACACCTCAACGAAATATGCTACCAAAGAGTACACGATACAAAAACAAGTGAATAGCAATGCCAAAATTAAAAAGGCATAACTAAAATATGACTGAAGATTTCCAGTTTGCATTTTTGAACATAACCAAGATTTTACTCTTGCTAAAAATGCAACACCATATACCATTCCGTCAAATACATATCTATCTATTAAATCTGCTAATGTTGATATAGCAGAATAGATTTTTCCAGCAATAATAGAATATAAATCATCAATATATAGTGCATTATAAGATAATTTATATAAAATCGGAATTTTAGGTAAATTCATTCGATTTCTGTACAAGATAAATGCTAGAATTATAGCCAAAATTTCAGCTGATAATGGAATAATATCTAATTTAAAATCAGTCAAATCAGGATAGAAAAATCCTAGTAAAACAATAATTACAGAAAATACAATAATTGGAATATTTAATCCCCAATTTTGTTTATTATCAAAACTTTCATTAGATTTTCCCTCAAAAACAAGAAAATATAGTCTAAAGATATAAAAACTTGTCATAAATGAAACAAGAACAATTAAAGACAATAATAAAATGTTTGAAGTGCTAAATAATTGGTGAAAAATAACGGATTTTGTAGCAAAACCACTAAATAACAAACCACTAAGAGCAAAAGCACCAATTAAAAACGTATAAGAAACAACCGGCATAGATTTTCTTAGATTACTCATTTCTCTTATATCAGTTTTCCCTGCCAAAGTTTTTATCACAACTCCGGCACATAAAAATAACATAGCTTTTATAAACGCATGAGAGGCAAGATAAATTATACCACCAGTTAAAGCTCCTGAGCCAAGAGCAACAAACATTATACCAAGTTGTGAACTTGTTGAATATGCAAGAATTTTCTTTATATCAATGCAAGTCAGAGCAAAATAGGCACACATAATTGCAGTAATCATACCAATTACAGTTATAAAATTCATAGCAAATGCTGATTGATAATATACAGGGTACAATCTTGCAACTAAAAATACACCCGCTGCAACCATTGTTGCTGAGTGGATTAAGGCACTAACAGGTGTTGGACCTTCCATAGCATCAACTAACCACGTATGAAGTGGAAATTGAGCAGATTTTGCAATTGAGCCAAAGAAAAATAAAACACAAATTACCCCAAAAGCAATTTCTGTAGTATATGCATACAATAGTGAAGAAATTTCATCTAAATTAGAATAAGGTATTGCGACTACAGATATATCAGGTGCAAAGTTAAATAAAATAACAGATGAATAAATTATACCTGCCAATAAACAGCAATCTCCTATTCTATTCATAATAAAAGCTTTCTTTGCTGCTTTTTGAGCTTTATCTTTTTTGTACCAAAATCCAATTAATAAATAACTAGAAACCCCAACTAATTCCCAAAATACGTATGTTTGGAACATGTTTGGTGATAGGACAAGCCCCGCCATTGAAAATAAGAAAAAGTTAAAATAAGTAAAAAATCTTACAAAACTTTTATCTTCTTTCATATAAAAATAAGCATAAATTTGAACCAAAAAAGCTACGGCAAAAACAATTAGCGACATAAAAGCTGACAATAAATCAACGTAATATCCTAATTCAAATGAAATGTTTTGCACACTTAAAAACGGTATTGTACTTTCAAAGGTAAAATTTTGATTTGTTACAACCTTTGAAAAAACAAAGATAGAAGAAATCAATCCCCATATTGAAGAAATTAAAGTTAAAAATAAGATGGTTTTCTTAGATTTTATAGTTGCAGTAAACTTACCTATTAAAATCAACATAGAAATCCACAAAGGAAATAATATTGCTATATACATATTTTGAACGAAGAAATCCATTAGCCTTTAAGCTCCTCATAGTTGTTTATATCAACACTTTTTTTAGATTGATACATTAAGTAAAATATTGAAATTGCGATACCAAGTTCAATTGCCCCCAATGCGATATAGAATAATGAAAATACATACCCAGTTAGATTTACAGAATCAGTAAACGATGCAAATGCAACGAGGTTAATATTTACAGCTGTTAACATAAATTCTATAGAAATAAGAATTTTAAATATATTTTTCGAAACTATAGCTCCGACAAAGCCTATTGCAAATAGAAATAGAGCAAATATTAAATAATGAAATAACGAGATATTAAATAACATATTAGCCATGTTTTTTCTCCTTAAATATGTTTAGAGTTGAAAGCCCAACTATTACAAGGAATATAAGCAAAGATATTAGTTCGAAAGCGAAGAAATATTTTACATACAACCCTGTAGATAAAGCATTCATCATTTCATATCTGTTAATGCTAATAGCAGATTGTGGCGTAAATAACCAATCAATAACAGATGAAGAAATTAATAATATATTAAAAATTGTTAGTACAAATAATACTGCAGAAATCAAAGATAGCATAAATCTTGGAGAAAAAGATAAATAAATATCTTTATCAAGTCTTTGAGAGGTAAACATAATAGCCAATACAAGCAGAATTGGAATACCGATACCGTAAATAGCAATTTGAATAACAGCGTTGTATTCTGCACTTAATAAGAAAAACATCCCAGCTGTAACTATAAACACAATTACAGATAAGGCTAAAGAATGTATAATCTTCTTTGAAAGAATTGCACAAATAGAGCAAGCAATTATTATAATTGAACAAAGGTAAAAAATAACGCTTGTTAAAATATCGGCACTAGTCATTTGACACCTCTGCTTTCTTAAATTCAACGATTAAGTCATCTTTATTATCAGTTGCTAGTTCGTATTCTTTACCCATAGAAATAGCTTTATTATTGCAATAAAAAGCACAATTTCCACAGAAAATACATTTGTTATAATCAATTTTATATGATGCTAATTTATTGTCTTGTTTTTCGATTGTAATGGCATTTGCAGGGCAAACTCGTTGACAAACACCACAAGCTAAACATTTATCAAAATCAAAACAATGTTTACCTCTAAAGGTCTCATTTAATTCTTGTTTTTGTTCTGGGTATTCAAGAGTGACACGTTTTTTAAAAGCGTGTTTAAATACAGTAATATGACCAATAATAATTGATAGAATTGATTTTAAAGCTTTTTTAAACATTAGCCCAAACCTCCTGATACAACTATGTATTTAAAAATACAAATATACAAGAAATTAAGTATTGATAGAGGAAGTAGAACTTTCCAACTAAATCTTAAAAGGCTTGAAGATTTTAATCTTGGTAATGTTGCTCTAACCCACATAATTACAAAGCACAATACAAAAGTCTTTATAAAGAACCATACAGCCTGTTCAAAATAAACGAAGAATTGAGCAACAACATTATTAGAAATAATTTTTTCAGATATATAAAAACCTAATGGTGATAAAAATCCACCAAAGAACAAGGTTACAATAAAGGCTGACATTGCAAATAGCATTGCATATTCACCTAAGAAAAATAATGCAAATCTCATTCCTGAATATTCAGTATTGTAACCAGCAACAAGTTCGCTTTCGGCTTCAGGTAAGTCAAAAGGACATCTATTTAATTCTGCAATAGAACAAATAATCATAATTAAAAACCCTAAAAAGCAAGGGAATATATACCATCCACAAACTTGATACATAGAAATTTGAGATAAAATAATGTCTTTTAAATTTAAGGATGAAGCTAAAACTGTAATCGATAACAATACGAACATCATTGGCATTTCATAACTTATTGCTTGAGCGACAGAACGCATAGAACCTATTAATGAAAATTTATTATTACTTGAATACCCAGCGAAAACTATTGCCATAACCGGAAGTAAAGCAATTACTAAAAATAATAAGGCTGAGGTTGAAACAGAAATAAAATCAAATTCAACACTAAAAGGAATTATGCCCCAGCAAATTAGTACTGGAGTGAAAGCTAACAACGGTGCTAACATAAATAAAATTTTATCAGAAACATTTGGTTCAATATTTTCTTTGCATAACAATTTTATTGCATCAGCAACTGTTTGCAAACATCCATACAATCCAACTCTGTTTGGTCCTTTTCTTTGTGTAAATAAAGCTAAAACTTTTCTTTCCATTAATACAAGCACAAGTACTACAAAAATTAAGGCACAAGCAACTACTATAAATGGAATTATAGGAAAAATAACATAAGCCAATTCTTTTGGTAAATTATATTTTGCTAAGTAATCAATAAATAAACTTAATAGATAATTCATTATTTATCCACCTCCGGCAAAATAACATCTAAAGAACCAAAGATAGCCATCAAATCCGCTAATTCAGACTCAATTACTAATTCAGGCAAAACTTGAACAGCATAATAAGAGGCAGTTCTCCATTTTACTCTATATGGAGTTTTTCCACCAGCTTTTACCGTGCAAGTAGTTAAACCTCTTGGAGCTTCAACTATCGAAGTATATTCTTTATCTACTATATTTAAATTAATAGGTTTTACAGATTTGTTCAAAAATTCTGCGTTATCGTTGACTTTTAGATAATAAATACATTGAGTAACAATTTCTAGAGATTCACGCATTTCAAAAATTCTAGCTTTATATCTAGAATAAGCATCACCTGTAAGCTCACTAGAAGCTTCAAAATCAAGTTTTTCGTACACAAGATAAGGATTTGTCTTTCTGTAATCCAAATTCATTCCTGAGGCTCTTAAGTTAGCTCCTGTAATTGCGTACTGAATAGCTTTATTTTTTTGTAAAATACCTTTATTAACAGTTCTTGATAAGAAAATCGGATTTTCAGTAATAATTTTTTCGTAATCATCAATGCATTCTGGCATATCCTTTACAAATTCAGAGATTTCATCCAAAAGAGATTTAGAAATATCCGCTCTAACTCCACCAAAAGTGAAATAGTTATACATCATTCTTTGACCTGTTAGTTTTTCAAATATATGCAAGATTCTTTCTCTATCTCTAAATGCGTAGAATAATGGTGATGATGCACCTAAATCTAATAAATATGTACCAAGCCATAATAAGTGTGATGCGATACGGTTTAATTCCATACACAAAACACGAATATATTTTGCACGCTCTGGAACTTCAATTTCTGCCATATTTTCAACGCAATCACAGTAAACATAAGAATTGAAAAATCCGCCTAGATAATCAATTCTATCAACAATAGGTAAATATTGAAGGTATGAACGATTTTCTGCCATTTTTTCAATGCCACGGTGCAAGTAGCCAACAACAGGCTCGCATGATTTGATAATTTCACCGTCTAGCTTTAAAATTAGTCGTAATACACCATGTGTTGATGGGTGTTGTGGACCAACATTTATAATCATTTCTTTAAATTTGTTAGTCATTCCATACCAACCTTTCATCCGATTGGACATAAGATTTTAACAATGGATGACCATTCCAAGTTTCAGGCATATACAATCTATGAAGATTAATGTTGCCCTCAAAATTTATACCAAATAGGTCAAATATTTCGCACTCATCATAATTTGCACTTTTGTATAGTGAAGTGACAGATTTTGCTGAATTATGAACATTTGTCATAACTTTTACAAACTCATTACTTTCAGTTGAATACAAATTGTATGAAAGCTGTATAAAATCACGATAATCAGTTGCCATAATTTCTGTAAGCATATCAAAACAAATGATATTTCTTGTTTTTAGAAAATTAATAACATCATAAACATTTTCTTCAACAAAGATGTAGTCTTCATTTACGAAAATTTCTGGGTAATATTCTTTAAGTAAGTCTGTATTAATCAAGGCTCACCCCCAAAGTTCTTATTTTTAATCCATCATCGTGAACTAAAATATCATTTTCTTCTTTAAGACAAGAAAAATGTTTGCTCATAAATTTATCTCTATCAAGAATAGATTCTTTCTTAATATTTTTTTGTAACTTTCTGATTGCATCAAGCAAGGCTTCCGGTTTTGGTGGACACATTGGTAGATAAATATCAACAGGGATAATCTTATCTACGCCATTAACAACAGAATACGAGTCCTTAAACATTCCACCGCCACAAGTACAAGCACCCATAGCAATAACATATTTAGGTTCAGGCATTTGTTCATACAATTTTAATAAAGCTGGTGCCATTTTATGCGTAATAGTACCGGCACAAATCAACAAATCAGCCTGTCTTGGAGAACCTCTAAAGACTTCTGAACCAAAACGAGCAATATCATAATCTGCGGCTGAAGTTTGCATCATTTCAATACCGCAACAAGAAGTTGCAAAAGTCAATGGCCAAAGAGAATTAGCACGACCCCAATTTAAAATATAATCTATACTTGAGACAATAACATTCATTAATTATCCCCCAATAAATTTTTCTTTATTGCATAAAATAGAGCAAACAATAAAATCAGTACAAATATAAATATTTCAATTAAGACAAAGCCGTCAAGTTTATTCAATGTTACAGCAAATGGAAACAAGAAGATTGTTTCAACATCAAACAATAAGAATAATATAGCAAAATTAAAATATTTTACGTCAAATTGCAATTTTGCATCAGAAAAAAGTTTCATACCGCATTCATAAATTTTTGATTTTTCAACGGTATCGTTCTTGTACGAACAAACATACCCTGCAACAAGTGAAACTATTGCAAATAGTAGTGATAGTATGGAAAAAATTATTAAATAAATCAGCTCTGCCAAAAATCAATCCTCGCCATATATAATTAATATATTATACAGAAAAACTTCGTGATATAATAGTCATTGTTGTGATATATTAAGCAAATTTTATGAGAAAATTTTACATTTTTACATTACTCATCTATCTAGTATTAACACCTAATCTTGCAACTGCATTAGAGGGTGGTATCGAGTATGACGGAATTTATATTGACTATAGTGCCTTAAATTACGGCGAATGGAGCAAAAAAGCAAACAGTTATCTTGATTTGGCAAGCAAATCTAAAAATGAAAAAGAACGACAACAATACTATTCACGTGCTGTTGGAGCATATCAAACCATGACAAAGATATATCCATTTGACCCAATAGTTATGGGTACAATTGGTCACATTTACGGAAAAATGCATAAACCTATTTATGCTAAAGCATATCTTGATAGAGGATTAAATCTAGATTTAAAAAATCCTACTGTAAATTACTATTATGGTGTATTTATGCAAGATGAAAGAGATTTCAGAAAGGCAAGAAGATATTATAATGTTGCTTACGCAAATGGTATGAAAAACAACTATGACTTGTGTATAAGACTTGCGGTAATTAATGGTAAACTTGGTGAGCTTGAGAATTCAAAATACTATTATCAGCATGCTTATTCGCTGAAGCCATCAAAAGATTTAAAAAACAAAATACTACAGTTGGATGAATTAAAAAAATAATTATAGTTATATCATTAATAATAATGATATTT
>DBIX01000010.1 GCA_002297005.1 Cyanobacteria bacterium UBA791
ATCAATGATAAAAATAAATTTTATATTCCTGAAGAAATAAATTTAATTCTTCTTAAAAAACTAATAGAAAAATATGGGAAGAATTGCCTAGATGAAGAGTTGATTCAAATTCTGAACGATAAGAGCAATAAAAAATTTTTTAGTCAAAATTTAGCCTATTTTATCAAAAGTTATTCTTCAGAGGGGTATAAACTATCCCATATTGAATATATCTTGACGTTTTTACATAATATATATTATAAGTATATATCAAATAGTTATAAAAATACTCTAAAAGTACTAGAAAATCGTAATTTTGATTTTGAGCTATTTGATACAGATGCAAGAGCTTTTATAAAAAATTCGAATTTGGAGTATGATTTTATATTTTTAGACGCTTTTTCGCCATCAAAAGTACCAACTTTATGGACGGTTGAATTTTTTGCTCAACTTTATGAACATTCTTCTGAAAATTGCATGATTTTAACTTACTCAAATTCTGCATCAATTAGACACGCATTTTTAGAAAATAATTTTTATGTTGGAAAAATTTATAATAAATATGAAAATAGATTTACTGGTACAGTAGCATCTAAAAATAAAAATTTAATCGATACACCTTTGGATAAATTTGATTTTGGATTAATCGAAACAAAAGCTGGAATTCCTTATCACGATAACGAGGAATTAAATTTATCTAATGAGGAAATTTTAGAAAAAAGAAAAATTGAAGTCGAAAATTCAAATTTGATTTCGGCGACACAATATAAAAAGGAGCAAGAATGTCATACGATGTCGTTATAATTGGTGGTGGCTCGGCAGGTTGTTCTGCTGCATACAATTTAGGTATAAAGGGGCAAAAGGTTTTATTAGTTGAAAAAAATATTTATTTAGGTGGGCTAATGACAGGTGGACTTGTGACACCGTTTATGAAAACCTCTAAAAATCAAATAAATACTGGTTTTTTAACTGCTTTTAAAACTGAATTAAAGGCGTTAAATGGCATTATTACTTATGAAGACGGTAACGATGGATGGGTTAATCCAGAGCTATCGAAAATGGCTTTAGGTAGCCTTATGAAGAAAGCTAATGTAGAAGTGCTTTTTGATACAACTGTAGAAAGTGTAAATATTGCTAATAATAAGATTGAATCTATAAATCTAAACTCAAAAATGTTATCGGAATGTATCAAATCGAGATATTACATCGATGCGACAGGAAATTGTGATTTTTCAAAAATTTGTAATTGCGAATTTTTAAATAAAAAAGACGAAATTCAACCAGTAAATTTAAGATTTATAATGTCAAACGTTGATGTTAAAAAGTTTGGTGAATGGTTATTAGATTTTGATAAAGACCGAAACGTTACTACTGTCTGCGATATTGACGGCGCAACTCATTTATCTACAGCTTATACTTGGGATACAGGTAGACAATGGGCATTAGCACCGCTATTTGACAAAGCCGTAGATGACGGAGTTATAAAAAATGAGGACAGAAACTACTTTCAGCTTTTTACCATCCCAAATATGCCTAATTCTATTGGGTTTAATGCACCTCGTGTATATAGTAAAAATGTTATCAACCCCATGGATAAATATGACTTTTCAAAGGCTGTAATGCTAGGTAGAGAAAGCATTTTAAGGTTATCTGAGTTCTGTAAAAGATATTTAGTTGGTTTTGAAAACGCTTATATCTCATCTACCGCAGATATGCTTGGGGTAAGGGTTTCACGCAGAATTAAAGGCAAATATGTTTATACGATTGAGGATTTAAAATCTGGTAAAAAGTTTGAAAACCCAGTTGTAATTTCAAATTATCCGGTTGATGTACATTCATTAAAAAATAACACATCTGTTTTAGAACATGTTGAAGTTGAATATCAACTGCCAGTTGAATCCTTATTATCTGCAGATATTTCAAATCTTGCCGTAGCTGGTAGATGCCTATCGGCTGATTTCTTATCTCAAGGGGCTTTGCGTATTATTCCATCTTGCATGTCGATGGGCGAAGGTTTAGCAAAGTATTTACTTGAACATCATGCGTATTAATTTTATAATCAATAAAGATAAATTATGAGTTTAAGACAAAAAATATTAATAACAATACTATCATTCGTTTTATTATATTCGGTATATTTTTGGGGTATACCGTCTATTCTCAATGTTAAAAAAAATATTTCCTTTGTTGAAAACGTAGTGGCAGATACAACTGGAGTAAAGGTAAAAGTTACAAATCCAAGCCTAAAAATGGGCTTATTACCGTCAGTTTGGTTTAAAGCTGATAGATTTTCTATGTTAAACAAGGATAATTCTGAAGCTCTATTTGTTAAAAGTCCAAATTTAGAGGTATCTCTGCTAAAGTTTTTGGTTGGAAAGTGCCATGTAACTTATTTTTCTGCAGATGATGTAGAAGCAACTTTTTTGTATAAAAAAGATTTAAAATTATATCTAGGTGATTACATAATTCCTAAGACAAATGAATCTTTGTTAGATATTAATCATATAAAATTAAATCTTCAAAACTACAAAATTACAGTATTTGACAACACTACAAACCAAAAATCTATAATTTCAGGTGACTATTTAACTGTTAGAAAATTCATTAATAACAAGCATTTATCTATGGCATCAGACATTGATGTACTTGTTAATAACAACAAATCTGTTATCAATTTCGATGTGGATTTGAAATTACCATTAGAAAAAAACTTATCTAAAAATACTCAATATCTGAATGCGACTATTACAAATCTTGATTTAAGTAGCTTTTCTAAGTATTTAAGCTATTTTACAAATAATCAATATAGAGATTTAAAAGGTATTCTCAATTTTGAGGCTCATACTGGAAATTCTAAAGGTAAAGAAAAGCTATATAACATAAACTTTATTTTCAAGAATTTTGGTATAGATGGAAAAGATTTTTCACAACCATACTATTATCCTGATAAAGTTGATTTTTCATCAAAAATTATTGCAAAGGATACTGATTTATACTTTAATAATTTATCTCTTAATGCAAAAGGGCTTAATGTTATAATCACAGGGGTAATCAATAAAATTAATAAAAATAAACCAACGCTAAACTTAAAAGTTGTCTCAAAAAATGCTAAAGCAAATGATTTAATTAACTTATTACCACCAAATAATAAGCTTTATAAACTTGCAAACATGGATTTTGATATAGAAACTTTAGTAAAAGAGAGATTTTTTGCAGATGTAAACTTCGATTTAGCAATTTGTGGTGATGCAATTACACCTGATGTTTACGGTGATTTGTTAATTACAAATGCTTATGTTACGAGAAAACCAATTCCAAATGGTGCTAAAAAAGCAACTATCGGCTTAAAATTTGTTAAGGATAAAATTTATCTAGATAACGTACACGTTCCAGCTTCGCCAACTGAATACGTTGATGTTGCCGGCTGGGTAAAAATGTATGGAAAATTAAAAGATGTTGATTTGCATATTACAAGTACAAAGAACGTAGATTTGGCTATCGCTCAATATGTTTTAATGCCAGTACATCAAGTTCTTGGCTTTGAACTTGGACCTGTTCCAATTATGACTGTTAAAGGTTTGGGAAATATTGATCTTAAAGTCTATGGCAACAAAGGAAATCCGCATACTATAGGTATATTTAACTTTAAAAACGGTACTGTATCTTTTAATGACGTTAAAAATATGGTTATAAAAGATGCATCAGGCAACTTAAAATTTGATGATACAAATACAATTTTTACTACAAAACATGCCACTTTAAATGGTTCTCCAGTAACAGTAAATGGTACTTGTACACTAAAAGGTGAATTAGATTTTGATGTTCAAACAAGTAAACAACAAGTAAACAATTTACTTAAAATTTTAAAGGCTTCTCCAATGTTGAAAGACGTTGCGGGAATGGTTAAAATGATTAATACGCAAGCTGGTATGGCCGATTTTACAATGAAATTAACTGGTACGGTTTTGAGTGCAGACGACATTAAATTTGGAAAAAATATTTTTGCTAAAGGTAAATTAAAACTTGATAAGGTTTCTGCCACATTGCAAGGCTTGGTTATCCCAATAACAAACATTTCAGGTAATATTGAATTTGATAATACAAACCTAAAAATGGATTTAAGTTCTGCAGTTAATCGTTCAAAAATCTTTGTAAAAGGAGAAACCAAAGATAATCTTGCAGATTTAAACATTAAATCTGATACTATGTATGCAGATGATTTTATAACTTATTTGACTAATTCAAAACTAATTCCTACTCATAGAAATTCAGCTGGAAGAAGAGGAATTATAACTTTTATTGCTAACTATAAAGGGACATTTGATAAAATTGATTATTCTAAGCTAAAAGTCAATGGTACAGCAAGTTTTAATAACTATAAATGTTACTATAAGCCATATAAAATGCCTATCGAAATTTCGAATGCAAACATGAATATTAAAAATAGCATTCTTAATATTTATAGCTTAAACTTTAAACTTGCGGGTATGCCTGCATTTGTCAAAGGTAACGTATCGGATATTTACAACGCTCCAAACATGAACATCTATATTGCCTTAAAGCCTAACCAAAACTTTGCGGATGATATATTTAATCGTTCTGCAATTTATCCTATTAAATTTAGAGGTGATATTTCAAATACAACAACTATTAACGGCAAATTAGATAATTATGATATAAAATCTACACTAATGATTGGTGCTAACTCTAAAATCTACTATATGGGTGCAACATTAGGGGATGAAATTAATTCTACGGTTATCAATTTGGATGCAAATGTTAAAAATAATGCTATTTTTATTAGAACTCTAACTCAAGATAAAATTATGAGAACAAATAAAAATAGACTTTATCCGACTAGAGAAATCTCTGTTTCCGGGGGATTAAAATACTTAAAAAACAATATTTTATTTGATAATTTTAAGATTAAAACTCTTACTCCATCTGATTCAAAATTATTCAACATTGTATTTAAAAAGCCTTATATTAAGCAAGGTTTGTTCAATTCTGATATAAAAATTTCTGGATCATTATACAATCCTAAAATCTTAGGAACTATGAAAATCCAAGATATTTTTGTTCCTACACACAATTTATACATAAAAAATACAGATTTAAATTTCCAAAACAATATTATTGATGTAAAATCCATTGGAACAATTTTTGATAAACAATTTAGCTTAAAATCAACAGTAGCAAACAAATTAATAACACCATATACTGTTGAAGACGTTAAATTGTACATAACTGCTTTAAATCTAAATGAAATTTCTAATTTTGCTAGAAATAGCGAAATGGATACACATGAAAAATTAACTAAAAACCCAACTGCACCTTTTGAATTGGGTTCTCTAGTAATTAAAAATGCTCAGCTTTCTGTTGATAGAATTTCACTAGATAACATAATTTTATACAATTTAATAGCGAAAGCTAATTTTGATAAAAACAAAATATTTACGCTAAAAGAATTTAAATTTAATACTGCAAATGGACAAATTAGCGGTGATTACAAAGTTAATTTAAAGAATAGTCACCACTCGGCATCTGTTGAATTATCAGGGATTGATGCAAAATTATTTACAGAAACTTTATTTAATCTTAAAAACCAAATTTCAGGCAATTTAAATGGAAAAATGGAAGTTTCTTGTACAGGTTTATCTCAAGAACATTGTTTAAAAACCTTATCAGGAAATGCCGGATTTTCTATTAAAAACGGTAATATGCCAAAACTTGGGTCTTTAGAATACTTATTAAATGCTGCAAATCTTGTCAAAGGTGGGGTAACAGGCTTATCTATAAATGGTTTACTTGATTTAATTTCACCACTTAGAACTGGCGTATTTGAATCGATTACAGGCACAATTACCGTTAAAAATGGTAACTGTAATGATATTCAAATCTTCTCTCAAGGTAAGAATTTGAACTTGTTTATAAAAGGTAAATATAATCTAACTACTACCGTAGCTCAAATGAAAGTATTTGGTAGACTTAAACGTAATGCGACAAATATATTAGGGCCAATAGGTAATGCCTCTATTAATACTTTATTTAATACAATTCCTTGGATAGATTTAAGTAAAACGTCAGATAGTACAATTATAGAAAACATTAATAAAATTCCAGCAATTGAACTTAATAGTAAAAAATATAGAATATTTACTGTTGATATTAATGGTGACATCAACGGTAACGATTATGTAAGAAGTTTTAACTGGGTAGAATAATTTGGGATTTTATCTTAATTTATTTTGTACTATAATCTAGTTATGAATATGAATTACGTAAATAACAAATATGATTGTATTGTAGTAGGTGCTGGACATGCAGGATGCGAAGCAGCTATTGCGGCAGCAAAGTTAGGTTTGCAAGTTTTACTTTGTACTCTTAATGCTGATAATATTGCATTAATGCCTTGTAACCCAGCTATTGGTGGGCCTGCAAAATCAACTCTTGTAAGAGAAATTGATGCACTTGGTGGGGTTATGGGTGAAGCTGCTGATGCGACTTATATGCAAATGAAAGTTTTAAATTCTTCAAAAGGTCCAGCAGTACGAGCTTTAAGAGCACAATCTGATAAAAAAGCTTATATGGCTTATATGAGAAATGTTATTGAGGGTATTGAAAATATTCATATTAGACAGGCTTGTATTGTTGAATTAAAGCTTACTGATGGGAAAGTATCATCTGTAGTAGATGAATTTGGTATTGAACATTTTGCACCAAGCGTAATTCTCACAACAGGTACATCTCTTGATGGCAAAATTTATATTGGTTTAAAAGCATATCCTGCAGGACGTTTAGGTGAAATGCCAGCTCTTGGTCTTTCTGATTCTTTACGTTCTCATGGTTTAATCTTGAAAAAGCTTAAAACTGGTACTCCACCTCGTGTTGATAAGAGAACAATTGATTATTCAAAAATGACACTTCAACCTGGGGATAAAGAATTAAATTTTTATTCATTTAGACCAAATAGACCAGTTAGACCTCAATATGACTGTTATTTAACAAGAACAAACGAGTTAACTCACCAAATTATTAAAGAAAATCTTGATAAATCACCTTTGTATTCGGGTATGATTAAAAGTATTGGACCAAGATATTGTCCATCAATTGAGGATAAAGTTGTTAGATTTGCTAACAACCCATCGCATCATATCTTTATTGAACCTGAAGGCTTAAACACTTATGAAATGTATATTCAAGGCTTTTCAAGTAGTTTACCAGCAGATGTACAAGTAAGAATGTTGAGAACGCTTCCTGGGCTAGAAAATGCACACGTAATCAAACCAGCTTATGCTGTCGAGTATGATTATGTTCCGGCCTCTCAAATTACACATTCATTAATGACAAAATCTATTAAAGGTTTATTCCTTGCTGGTCAAATTAATGGTACTAGCGGTTATGAAGAAGCAGCAGGACAAGGTTTGATTGCTGGTATAAACGCTTATAATTATTTAAATGGTTCTGAAATGCTTGAACTTTCTCGTTCATCATCTTATATCGGAACTTTAATCGATGATTTAGTAACTAAAGATATTGAAGAACCATATAGAATGCTTACTTCTCGTTCAGAATTTAGATTACTATTAAGACAAGATAATGCAGATGAAAGATTAACACCTATTGGTCACAAGGTTGGTCTTATCGATGATGTTCAATATAAAAGATTTACAGATAAACAAGAATTAATAAAAAGTCAAATCGAGTTATTAAAAGAAACAAAACTATCAAAATCTGATGAAGTTGATAGAATTTTGGCTCAACACGGAGAGGGTATTGAACGTGGTATTAGATTATACGAACTTCTTAAACGACCAAATATCAGCTACCCTATAATCCAAGAATTAACTGATAATGAGGCTTTTGATATTCCAAAGGATGTGTATGAATCAGTTGAGATTTTAATAAAATATGATGGCTATTTGAAACGTCAAACAGAACAAGTTGACAATTCTGAAAAGTTAGAAAAATTCAGAATACCTGAAAATATTGATTATTCAAGTATTCCTCATATCTCTACAGAAACTCGTGATAGACTTATAAAAATAAGACCAAAAACTTTAGCTCAAGCATCAAGAATCGGTGGTGTAAAACCAGCCGACATCTCAATACTTATGGTCTTATTAGAAAGACATCAATTCTCTACTACTGCTCAAGAGCACTAAGTTCTTTATATAGTGCAATTTGTTTTTCTGATAAGTTCTTAGGGATAATGATTTTTGCTTTTACGTTCAAATCACCGTATCCGCCATCTTTTTTAGGCAAGCCTAAATCACGTAGTCTTAAAGTTTTACCTGAACTCATACCAGCAGGGATTTTAATGCTTATTGCACCGTGAAGAGTATTTATATCAGCTTTCGTACCTAAAACAGCTTGTGCCGGAGTTAATTCAACTTCTTTTGTTAAGGTTGTTCCGTCAACAGTATATTCTGAATCTTTGATGTTTATAATTAAGTATAAATCACCTTTATTGCCTCTAGTACCAGTCTTTCCTTCGCCTCTTAAACGAATCTTTTGACCCTCTTTAACTTCTTTTGGTAATTTTACATGAACATTCTTTTCTTCTGAACGGATACCTGTTCCACCGCAAAAACTACAATAAGATTTATCAGGCGGACAAGAATTGCATCTATCCATTACTTTAAATCTAACAGACAAATTACCATTGAAAATATCTTTTGCAGTAACATTAACAGTTCTTGTAATGTCTAAATCTTCTTTCTTTGGCGTTGGTTGTTGAGAGTACATTTCTTCATCAAAGCCCATGTTAGAAGCTCTTGAACGACCTCGGCTTGAACGTGATGAAGTTCGTTGAGAAGACGCACCGCTCATCATATCGCCAAATAATGATGAGAAGAAATCAGAAAATCCGCCCAAATCACCGAAGTTCATACTTTGAGTAAAGCCTTGAGCCCCACCTTGGTTAAAGTTGAAATTAAAGTTTTCATACCCTGGCGGTGGAGTAAAATCAGCACCCCCTTGCCAATTTGCACCTAAACTATCATATCTTTGACGTTTTTCCTTGTCGCCTAAAACTTCGTAAGCTTCATTTATTTCTTTAAATTTTTGTTCAGCCTCTTTAGTTTTATTAACATCAGGGTGATATTTACGTGCCAATTTTCTATAAGCTGACTTGATTTCAGCTTCTGTAGCTTCTCTTTTTACGCCTAAAATTTCATAATAATCTTTGTATTTCATAAACAATCTCCATATTACATGATAATACAAATTTTTTAAATCTTAAAAATATTAATTATTTTTTAATAGATTGTTTTGAGCGAAGTTTTCTATGATAAGTTATTGCAAATCTGTGAGCCTCGTCTCTTATACGTTGAAATAGGAATAAGGCATTAGAATTTTTAGCAAAAATAACAGGTTTTGATTCATGAGGTTTAAAAATCTCTTCTTCCCTTTTTGCCAAACTTACAAAATCTATGCCTGTAATATCCATTTCATCAACAATTTGCATTACAGAGGATAATTGCCCTTTACCACCATCAATTATTATCAAATCAGGCTTATCCCAACCCTTTTTACCAAGATTATTAAATCTACGAGTTAGAACCTCTTTCATTGATAAAAAGTCATCAGGTTTTCCTTCTGTTGAATTAACTTTAAATTTTCTATATTCAGATTTTTTAGCAACACCATTTACAAAAACAACCATTGATGCAACAGTATTTGTACCTTGAATATGCGAAATATCATAACACTCCATTCGATAAGGAAAATTTGATAACCCAAGTTTTTCAACAATATATGATCCAACTTCATTAAAGTTATCTTTTAACTTGTTTGTTTCTTCAATTTTTGTTGTATCCATTAGATTTTGAGCATTTTTTTCTGCGAGTTTTAGCAACTCAATACCTTTTTGAGTTTTACCATAAGTTATTTTGATATTTTTACCTGAAAGAATATTTAGCCATTCTTCGTAAGTTTTTTTATCTAAAACTTCTAAATGCGAAGATATAATTTTATCAGGGAAGTCTTGTTGAATAGCATTGTAGTAATCTTTCAAAAAAGTTTCAATAAGAAGAGTCATATCCTCATCAAAATTATTTGGATATGCAAATTGTTTTTTATCAATTAGGCGACCCTCTCTTATATTCATAACAACAGCAACAAAAATACCATTTTCATACAAGAAATAAAGCACATCTTCATTAAGTTTGGTGTTTTCAGTCACTACCTTTTGTCGTTCAAGGGTCTTTTGCAAATCATAATAACTATCTCTTAATCTTGCTGCTTTTTCAAACTGTTCTGAGTCAGAATACTTTTGAATTTGTTCCATAAGTTTCTTCAGAAGTTCGCTTTGCTTACCTTTTAAAAAGAGTTCAGCTTGAGAAATAATGCTCTTGTATTCTTCAGATGATATTTTGTTTTGACAAGGTGCTAAACATCGCCCTATATCATAATAAATACAAGGTCTATTTTTAAATTTTGGAGTCTTACATTGTTTAAGAGGAAAAATCTTTTTTAGAAAATCCAATGTCGAATACATCGCTCTAGCGTCTGTATATGGTCCATAATAACGACCCTTATCAGGATTTATATTTTTCTTTCTAACAACAGTAATTCTTGGGTAATCTTCATCAGTAATCAAAAAATATGGATATTTCTTATCATCTTTCAATAAGATGTTATATTTTGGCTTATATTTTTTTATTAATTGAGATTCAAGAATCAACGCTTCAGCTTCTGAATCTGTCAAAATATATTCTAAACGCTCAATGTGAGAAACTAGAATTTGTGTTTTTAGTCTATCAACTGTCTTTCTAAAATAGCTTTTTATACGTTTTTTTAAATTTTTAGCTTTACCAACATAAATGACAGTATTCGTATTATCGTAATATAGATAACACCCTGGAGAGTCTGGTAAACATTTTAAGGTTTGTGCTAAATTATCATTCATAATCCAAATTATAGCACGATTTTTAGTTAATAAAAGTTAAAAAATTATACCATATTTTTAAATAGATATATAATAAATTTATGGAAATTAAGATTTTAGTTGTCGATGACGATTTAGCAATAAACGAACTTATAAAAGTAAACTTAGAGCTGTCAGGCTACAAAGTAGTACAGGCTTATGACGGTATAAATGGCTTTGCACTTGCAAAACAAGAATTACCAAGCTTAATTATACTTGACTGCATGATGCCAGAAGTAGACGGTTTTACTGTAGCACAAAGAATTAGACAAAACGAAGAAACAAAAGAAATTCCAATCCTTATGTTAACTGCACTTTCACAACTTAATGATAAAGTAAAAGGCTTTAATATTGGAGTGGATGATTACTTGTGTAAACCTTTTGAAATGGAAGAACTGCAAGTTCGTGTAAGAGCATTGTTAAAACGTTCAAGACTGCTTCCTGAATCACTTTGCAGTAGAGAATTGCTATCCTTGGGTGAAGTTACGCTTCTACCTGAATCATATAGTGTAAAAATCAACGACAAAGTTGCAAAGCTCACACCTATTGAATTTGATATTTTTAATTTATTATTCCAAAATCACGGAAATATGGTTTCATCAGCAAAGCTATTACAAGAAGTTTGGGGATATTCTCCAAGCGACGATGTTGAAACAATTCGTGTTCATATAAGACATTTACGTAGCAAAATCGACAAAATTGCAGACGGTAAAAAATACATTGAAACAATTTATGGTGGCGGTTATAAATTAAATATATAAAATATTTAATTAGCCCTCATCTTCTAAGCTTAGAACAGCCATAAATGCTTCTTGAGGTACTTCTACTCTACCAACCGCTTTCATACGTTTTTTACCACGTTTTTGCTTTTCTAATAACTTACGTTTACGAGTAATATCACCACCATAACATTTATCAAGTACGCTCTTTCTTAAAGCCTTGATATTTGTTCTAGCAATTACACGACCGCCAACTGCAGCTTGAATAGGAACTTCAAACAATTGTCTTGGAATAATTGTTTTTAATTTTTCAGTTAATTTTTGACCAATATAAAAGGCATTATCTTTGTGACAAATTACTGATAATGCGTCTACGACTTCGCCAGCAAGCATAACATCAAGTTTTACAAGACTAGATTTTTTGTAATCACAAAATTCGTAATCCATACTTGCATAACCTTTTGTACGTGATTTTAATTGATCATAAAAGTCTGTAATAACTTCACTCAACGGAATATGATATTCAAGATTTACACGAACCTTATCAATGTAAGTCATATTCACAAAAATACCACGTTTTGATTGAGTTAAATCCATTAATGTACCAACAAATTCATTTGGTGCAATAATATCAACTTTTACATAAGGTTCTTCAATATAATCAATTTGACCAGCTGGAGGAAGATTTGCTGGGTTATCTATTTGAAGAACTTCACCAGTTGTTGTATGAACATGATAAATTACAGATGGAGCAGTTGTTACAAGAGATAAATCATATTCTCTTTCTAGTCTTTCTTGAGCAATTTCCATGTGTAACATACCTAAGAAACCGCATCTAAAACCAAAACCTAATGCACTTGAGGTTTCAGGTTCAAAAGTAATACTGCTATCAGATAATTTAAGTTTTTCCAAAGCTTCTTTCAAATCTTGATAATCCTCGTTATCAACCGGATACATACCAGAAAATACCATTGGTAAAGCTTCTTGATAACCAGGAAGAGGCTCTTTTGCCGGATTATCAACGGTGGTGATTGTATCACCTACAAAACGTGTAATTTCTTTAATAGAACCTGCAAAATAACCTACATCACCGCATTTTAGATTATCACATGGAACTCTATTTGGAGTTAAATAACCAAGTTCAACGACATCATATTCTTTTCCTGATGCCATAAATCTAATTTTATCACCATTTTTAATTTTACCATCCATAATTTTGAACAAACATACAGTTCCCAAATATGAATCATATGCACTATCAAAAACTAAAGCTCTTAAAGGTTCATCAGAGGTATCTTTTGGTGGAGGAATTAAATCAACAACAGCTTCTAGAACATCACCAATGCCCTCACCAGTTTTTGCACTAACAGGAATTGCAAGTGATGCATCAATGCCTAAAACCTCTTCTATTTCAGCTTTTACTCTTTCGACATCTGCTGATGGTAAATCAATTTTATTAATAACTGGAATAATTTCTAAATTTTGTTCGGCTGCAAGATAAACATTTGCTAATGTTTGAGCCTCAACACCCTGTGTAGCATCAACAATAAGTAAAGCACCTTCGCATGCTGCTAGAGAACGAGAAACTTCATACGTAAAATCTACGTGACCAGGAGTATCAATTAAATTTAGTTCATATTCTTTGCCGTCTTTTGCAGTATATTTCATACGTGCTGTATTCAATTTAATTGTAATACCTCGTTCACGCTCAATATCCATTGAATCTAGTAATTGGTCTTGCATATCACGTTTACTAATTGTGTCTGTAGCCTCTAGTAATCTATCCGCTAAAGTTGATTTACCGTGATCAATATGTGCAATAATACAAAAATTTCTAACATTATCTCTATACTTCATAACACTATTATATCTATAAAAGAGTCCATTTGTAAACTATTGACTTTTAACATTGAAATTATAAGATAAAGATATGCTTATTGAAGAATTATTAGAACTAGCAACATATAAAAAAGCAAGTGACTTGCATATTTCAGCAGGTTTACCTCCTGTAATTCGTGTAGATGGTAGACTTATCAGAGTTGATCAACAAGTTTTGTCACCTGATGACGTCGAATCACTTGTTTTCCCAATGCTTTCTAATGAACAACGACGTAGACTTGAACAAGAATGGGAATTAGACTTTTCTTATGGGGTTCAAGGTTTAAGTAGATTCCGTGTAAATATCTACAAGGATAAAGGAAGTTACGCAGCTGCATTCAGAACAATCAATTCTGTTGCTCCATCTTTTGATACTTTAGGACTTCCTGATATTGTTAAAAAAGTTTCTGATAGACCAAGAGGGTTGGTTCTTGTTACAGGTCCTACAGGCTCTGGTAAATCAACAACTTTGGCAACAATGATTGATTATATTAACTCAACTAGAGCAGAGCATATCCTTACTATTGAGGACCCTATTGAGTTTGTACATAAATCTAAAAAAAGTATTATTCACCAACGTGAATTAGGTCAAGACACACGTTCTTTCTCAAATGCACTACGTTCTGCATTAAGAGAAGACCCTGATGTTATTCTTGTAGGGGAGATGCGTGACCTTGAAACTATTAGATTAGCAATCACTGCCGCTGAAACAGGTCACTTGGTATTTGGTACTTTGCATACATCTTCAGCATCACAAACTATCGACCGTATCGTTGATGTTTTCCCTGAAGGTCAACAACAACAAATCAGAATTCAATTATCGACATCACTAGTTGCGGTGCTTTCACAAACATTATTACCAAGATTAATGCCTGATGGCTCAAAACAAGGTCGTATCTTGGCACAAGAAATTTTACTTGTAAATCCGGCAATTGCCAACTTAATTCGTGAGGCTAAGACAGCTCAAATTTATTCAACAATTCAAACTAACCAAGGCTCTGGTATGCAAACCCTTGAAATGGCACTAAAAGACTTGTGCAAACAAAAAATGATTGCTATTGATGATGCTCTTTCTAAATCTGCAAGACCAGATGAGTTGAAGAGATTATTGCAACAACCATAGAATTGTGTATAAAGTTTTATATAAAATAAAAGCTCTGCAAAATATAAGCAGGGCTTTTATTTTAGCTGTTAGTATATACTATTTATTAACTTTTGTTAAGCAACATGAAACAAAAAACGCAATTTTTTAAAAGAAATTTACTTTATTATAGTACGAGGACATTAAAGACACACGGAGAATACAAAAATGGGTTTCTTACTTTTCGCAGGAAGAAAATTACAATTGAAGGCACGCATTAACCAACTAAATTATAGAGGTATGCAATTAAGCCAAGAGCAACAAACAATTTCTGCACAAATTGCTGAAAAGCAAAAAGCAATTAACGCAGCAAAAAATCAAGTTAATCAACAAGCTCAAGGCTATATGATGGGTAGCATCCTAGCAGGTCTTGGATCAAATGAAACAGTTCAAGAATTATTGAGAGCTAAAGGCTTAGGTTCTTGCTCAACAAATGATTTGCAAACATTATTACAAGGTGGAAAGATTTCTGCGGAAGGCAGAGAGTTCCAACTAGAAGCTAGTGACTTGTCTTCTATCTCTGGTGTATATCAACAACTTCAATATCAAAGTCAAATGCAAGCTTCTTATGCATCAAACTTAATCAATAGTGTCCTTGATTCATCAAGCCAAGCTGACTTAGCTGTATTGAATGCAAAAGATTCACAAATTTCTCTAGAGTTGGATAACAATGAATCTCAATTGACATTGCTAACAAATGAATATCAACAAGTTAAGAAAGCTGAAAGCAACGAAGCTCAAAACTGTACATCTAGCTACGGTTTAGCATAATAAAAAAATAAATGTGAATTTATAAAAAGACCAAGATTTGTTCTTGGTCTTTTTGTTTGCGATTAAAAAGGCTATCCATCATGTAGGTCGGCTTTACTAAGCCGGCAAAGGTACGTACTTACGTCATTGCGAGCGAAAGCGAAGCAATCCAAGAAGCTTAAAAATATTACAGATTAAGATGGGTTTCAACAGTTTTGTTAACAAAAGTTAACAA
>DBIX01000026.1 GCA_002297005.1 Cyanobacteria bacterium UBA791
TAATATTTTATTTTATAGGCATTTACGTAATGCAAGACGTATTCTTTTATCCAGTAAGATGTCACATGTTTACGTTTATGTTTTTTGCTATGTTTTTGTATATTTTGGAATATACAAGACACAAAAATAACTACAAGCCTTTGATTGCAATACCATTTTTAATGATACTTTGGAATAATATCCATGGCGGAATGGTTGCAGGGCTTGGTTTGTTATTCATTTATGCCATTGGTGAAGTTTTAAATAAAAACAAAAACCACAAATATTATTTATATACTATATTAGCGACTTTGCCATTATTGTTGATAAATCCTTATGGATACAAATTTCTTCAATTCTTATGGATGGCAAACACTCTTGATAGAGCTGATATTGTTGAATGGTGGGGAATTTTCTCTCCTTACCATTTGTATTCTTATCTTGCTTTCAAAACTTTTATGGTTGTTATTCTTGTTTTGGAACTTGTTAAGGTTATCAAAAACGGTTTTAGCTATAAAAATTTAGATAAGACAAAGTTCTTGATTATTCTTGCTACTACTGTACTTGCAATTCAACACTTGAAACTTATTAGATTTTTCGTAATTGTTGCTATCGCATTTGCTTACGTAGATTTTTATGAATTGATTAAAAACTTTAAGTTTACAAAATGGAAAAACTTAATTGTATATTCATTTATATTTATGTTTAGTTTGTCATTATTAAAATTGGCAGATTTTAGACCAAAAGTTAGTTACGTATTTCCTGTTTTAGAAACAGAATTTGTTCGTGCAAATAATTTACACGGTAAAATCCTTGTTAATCTTGGATTAGGCAGTTATGTTGCGTATAAACTTTATCCTGATAACCTGATATATATGGATGGTAGATACGAAGAAGTTTATTATGATGAAATGATTCCGCTTTTGAAAAAATTTCATTTGGTTTTAGATGGTTGGGACGAGGTTCTTAAAAAGTACCCACCAGATGTAATGATTTTAGAAAATGAATATCCTATTATAGATAAGTTACAAGAATTAAATAATTGGCACGTTGCATATAAGGGCAAAAACTTTACAGTTTTTGTCAACGACAAGTTAAAAAAAGAATCTTATGATTTGCCAACAATGAATTACACTTATTACGAAAATTCGATATTTGATACAAAAATTGATTTTAGAAAGAAGAAATAAATGGATAAAACTCCTTTAAAATATACTGTTATATTTGGTGGTGGTGCAATCCGAGGCGTTGCATATATAGGAGCTTTAAAAGCTTTAAACGAGTTTGATGTAGAAATTGGTACTTTGGCTGGTTCTTCAGTCGGTGCTGTATTCGCAGGTCTTTTGGCTGTCGGATATAAAAGTGATGAATTAAAAGAATTATTTTTAAATGTTAATTTTGACTTGTTTAGAGATATTCATTTTGGCTTGGGTAAAGAATTTGCACTTTCAAAAGGCGGCGTATTTTTGGACTGGTTAAAAGAATTAATAGAAAAAAAATACTATGGTGAAAATTATAAAAAAGGTGCAAATGAACCTGTTACTTTTAAGGATTTAGAAAAAGAATTGGTTGTTATCACGACTGACTTGACTAATTTTAAATGCAAAGAATTTTCTAAAAAAGAAACACCTGATTTTGAAGTCGCAAAAGCTATTAGAATATCTTCAACTATGCCAGGGTTGATGCCACCTTATAAGTATGAAAATTCAGAACTTGTAGATGGTGACTTGCAGAAGAGTTGGCCACTTTGGAAATTGTCGGATACTTTAAATACTGAAAACGATAGAATTTTAGAATTTAGATTAGAGGGTGATTATGCAGGAAAAGGCATGAATGCTATTAACTTTATAAATACTGTTTATAGCTGTGTCACTTCTGTTGCTACAAAATTTATCGTTGATTCTTACGGTATGAAGGATAAATATGATTATATCATTTTGAATACTGGAGAGGTTGTAATTGTTGATTTTAACCAACCAAAAGAAAAAAGAGAACATTTAATTCAAATTGGATATAATCAAACAAAAGATTATTTTGAACATGTTTTACCAAGGAAAAAACAAAACTTGTTTGACCAATATAGTATGATTTTAGAACATATTAAGGTTTTAGAAAAACTTTTGAAAAAACGCAAGATTTCTCAAATGAGAGAAGAAATTGGTATGCTTTATTTAGATTTGCATGAGGCAAATAAATTTATTGATGAAAATATTTTTGAAAAAATAAATGATTTTAAAGATGTATTTTTTAACCATTTGTCTGAACCAAATTTGTTTGGGATGTACTCAAAAGCAAATTTGACGGTGGTTGAAACAGCTTTGACTATATTGAAAGATGAAATTCAATTAAAAATAGAAGATATAGAAAGCTTCATTTCTGATAAGCTGTTTGTTTAATAAAATATACGCAAATTAAAAGATTTACATAAATTTACATATACCCTTAAAAAATAGAAATATTGTACATTTGGGATATGTTGTTTTTATTTTAACATTGGTTATTATAAAAAAACAATCGCTCAATTTTGTTAAAAAATTGCATGAAAACCCTTATAAATACTTGCATATAAAATTTTAGCAAATATTATAGATATAGTCGAAGAATAAGAAAGGCTGAGGAGTATTCCTCAAGGGTAAAAATAGTGTCAAAAGACGTAATTGAATTAGAAGGAACAATTTTAGAATCTATGCCAAACGCAATGTTCCGTGTAAAACTTGAAAATGATCACGAAATATTAGCACATATTTCAGGCAAGATTAGAAAAAATTTCATAAAAATTCTACCTGGAGATAAAGTAAAGGTTGAAATGACGCCATACGACTTAACAAGAGGCAGAATTACATTTAGATTAAAATAACACATAAGTATAAAGGAAAAGAAAAATGAAAGTAAGAAGTTCAGTAAAGAAAATTTGTGACAAATGCAAATGCATTAAAAGAAAAGGTAGAATCGCAATTATTTGTGAAAACCCAAAACATAAACAAAGACAAGGTTAATCTTCGCTAGGGTGATGTGAGCGTAGCGAACAAACCCGTAACAGCGTGACGCTCAGATTGAGCGGTAAGAACTTTTTTAAAAGTTCTGTTGCGAAATGAATGAGCGAACAGGGCGAATGATTAACATTCGATTTGAGACAAACTCAAAACGAAGATAACTAGAGAGCATCAGCTCCAAATCAAACCAAAAGTAAAAGACATTAATATAAAGGAAAAAATTATGGCAAGATTAGCAGGGGTAGATTTACCTCGTAACAAAAGAATGATTATCGCTTTAACATACATTTATGGTATCGGACCAAAAAGAAGCGAAAATATTTTAAAAGCAACAGGTATCTCACCTGATTTAAGAACAGATGACTTAACAGATGACGATATTAAAAAATTAAGAAACGAATTAGCAAATTATGAAATTGAAGGGGATTTAAGAAGATCTGTTTCAATGCATATCAAAAGACTTCAAGAAATTGGTTCTTACAGAGGTATGAGACACAAAAGAAACTTACCTTGCAGAGGTCAAAGAACAAAAACAAATGCTAGAACTCGTAGAGGTAAAAAAGGTTTAGCAATCACTAAAAAGAAAACAGTATAATTGAATTTTTTTTAGGTAGTAAAAGTACAAAGTAAGAAATAATTAGTAAAAAGGAATAAAAAAATGGCAAGACCAAAATCAACAAAGAAAAAAGAAAAAAAGAACGTATTGCAAGGTGTTGTTCATATTCAATCAACATTCAATAACACAATCGTTACTTCAACAGATACACAAGGTAATGCAATTGCATGGGCAACAGCTGGTGTAACAGGCTTCAAAGGTGCAAGAAAAGGTACTCCATTTGCAGCTCAATCAGCAGCAGAATTAGTTGCTAAAAAATCAATTGACCAAGGTATGAAAAAAGTAGAAGTTTACATCAAAGGACCTGGTTCTGGACGTGAAACAGCTATTAGAGCAATTCAAGCTGCAGGTTTGGAAATTACATTAATCAAAGACGTAACTCCAATTCCTCACAACGGATGCAGACCTCCTAAAAAACGTAGAGTATAGTTCATATACTTAGGTAGTTAGTTAAAAAGAAAGAAATAAAGGGAAAATAAAATGGCAAGATACACAGGACCAACAAATAAATTATTCCGTAACTATGGTGTTACAGAATTATCAAACAGAAAGTTAACATCTTCTATGAGACAAACTGAGTCTGGTCAACACGGTGCAATGAGAAAGAAACTTTCTGAATATGCTTTACACTTAAATGAAAAACAAAAAATCAGATTAACATATTTATTATCTGAAAAACAATTTGCTAAATATTATAATGAAGCAGCAAGAAGAAAAGGTGTAACTGGTACTTTATTGTTACAATTATTAGAATCAAGACTTGACAACGTATTATTCAAAGCAGGTTTTGGTATTACTAGAAAACAATCAAGACAAATCGTAAACCACGGTCACATCTTAGTAAATGATAAAAAAGTAGACGTTCCATCATACTTATTAAAAGCAGGTGACGTAATTACAGTTAGATCAAAATCAGTTGATTTCGTTAAAAAACAAGTTATCGAAATGATTGATATGCCTTGTGCTCCAGCATGGTTAACAATTGACAAAGACGCACTAAAAATTACATTTGACAGAATTCCTGAAAGAAACGAATTAGACTCAGAATTCAAAGAACAACTTGTAATTGAGTACTATTCAAAATAGTAAGTAGTACGTAGCCGAAAATAGCAAAAGGTTAAGTAAATCAACTAGGAGAAAAAGGTATTATGGAATTAAAAATAAAAGCAGTAAATACAACAACAAGCTCTGATGGTTCGCAATACGGTAAATTCGTAATTGAACCATTAGAAAAAGGCTTTGGTACAACAATCGGTAACTCATTAAGAAGAGTATTGTTATCAAGCTTAGAAGGTACAGCTGTTACATCAGCAAGAATTGAAGGTATCACACACGAATACACTTCAATCCCTGGTATTTTAGAAGACGTAATTGATGTAATGTTGAACTTAAAAGGTTTGGTAGTAAAAACTGATTCAAAAGAAGCTCAACACTTAAGAATTGATATTGACCATGCTGGTCCAGTTCTTGCAAGTGATATTCAATTACCAGCAGGCGTAAAAGTTGTTAACCCAGACTGGTTAATTTGTACTATCGCTGATGGTGGTAGCTTCCACGCAGATATTATTGTTGAAACAGGTAAAGGTTATGTAGCAAATGATGTACCTCGTGATTCAAAAGACGGTGCAGCAATTGATATGTTACCAATCGATGCAACATTCATGCCAATCAAAAGAGTTAGCTACAATGTAGAACCAACTCGTGTAGGCGATGTTGTTGACTACGATAAATTAATTTTAGAAATTTGGTCAAATGGTTCAGTTGATGTAACAACAGCTTTATCACAAGCTTCTCAATTATTAATTGACCACTTCTTACAAATTTCTGCAATTTCAGGTCAACCTGCAACAGTTTCAATTCCTCACCCAGTACAAGAAGAGGAAGAAGTTGCTCCTGCAGAAGAAACTCCTTCAATCACAATTGAAGAACTTGAATTATCAGTTAGAGCTTATAATTGCTTAAAAAGAGCCAGCATCAACTCAATGGCTGAATTATTGAAAAAATCAGAACATGATTTATTAAACATTAAAAACTTCGGTAAAAAATCATCTGATGAAGTTGTTGAAAGATTAAGACACTTCGGTTTAGACTTAGCTCCAAGCCCAGAATTACCAGAAGAAGAATTAAACTAAAAACGAATAATTAATAGAAAAGGATAAAAAAATGCGACACTTAACAAAAAAACATACTTTATCAAAAGCAAAAGACCAAAGAGACGCACTTTTAAGAGCTTTAGCTACAGAATTATTCACTCATGGTGAAATTAAAACAACAATGCCAAGAGCAAAAGCATTAAGAGCTTACGCAGAAGGTATTATTACAATGGCTAAAGAAGACAGCGTTCACTCTAGACGTCAAGCTGCTAAATTTATCTATGATAAAGAAATCGGTAAATTCATCGATACAAAAACTGGTGAATTATTTGATGCACCAGACAAAGATAAAAAATTAGTATCACAAACTGTTTTAAGAAGATTATTCTACATTATCGGTAAAAAATATTCTTCAAGACAAGGTGGATATACAAGAATCTACAGATTACCACCTAGACGTGGTGATGCTACTGAAATGGCTTTAATTCAACTTGTATAATGACTAGATACAAGCTTGAAATAGCCTATGTCGGCAAAAATTATGCTGGCAGTCAGATACAGTTAGCCAAGAATGGTACTGTAGAAACAAAGCCAACAATTCAAGGTGAACTTGAAAAGGCAATAAGCACATTGATAGGAGTCAAAGACTCCAAACAAATAAGAACGATAAAAACACTCTTCTCTGGAAGAACAGATGCTGGAGTAAATGCAAAAGCACAAGTTGTTCATTTTGATTCTGATAAAGAATTTGTTGCTTCAAAATTTATTAGGTCGGTTAACAAACTTTTGCCAAGTGATATTTCAGTAGCTAGTTTAGAAAAAGTTGATGATTTGTTTCACGCTCAGATGTCTGCAAAACAAAGACATTATGAATATAAATTCATAAATCGAAAGATTAAAAATGCCTTTGATGGAGATTTGATGAGAATAGAATACAACATCAATATTGAGAGAATGGCTCAAGCTCTAAGTTACTTAGAGGGCGAACATGATTTCAAGGCTTTTAAAAATTCTGGAGTAGATAACCCAAACACAGTTTGCAAATTAACCCGTGCAACTTGTACAAGGGAAGATGATTTCATAATTATTGAATTATCAGGAAACAGATTTCTTTATAATATGGTAAGAAATATCGTAGGGACTCTGCTGATGATAGAAAAGGATAACTTAAGTCCTGAAGTTATGAAAGAAATCTTGAGTTCAAAAGACCGCAACAAAGCGGGCAAAAAAATCAGTCCGTATGGACTAACCTTAGTAAAAGTAGAATACTAAAATAATATAAATGGAGAAAACGCATGAAAACATATTCAGCAAAACCTCTAGAAGTAGAAAGAAAATGGTATGTAATCGACGCTACTGACGAAGTATTAGGTCGTTTAGCAGTTAGAGTTGCAAACATTTTAAGAGGTAAAAACAAACCACAATACACACCAAACGTTGACACAGGTGATTTCGTAATCGTTATCAACTCTGACAAAGTTCGTGTAACTGGTAATAAAGAAACAGACAAAATTTACTACCACCACACTAAATATCCAGGTGGATTAAAATCTGCAAGTTTCAAAGAATTAATGGAAAAAGATTCTAGATTAGTTATTGAAAAAGCAGTTAAAGGTATGTTACAACACAATACTTTAGGTGATACTCAATTTACAAAATTGAAAGTATACAAAGGAAGCGAACATCCACATGCAGCACAAAAACCTATCGTATTAGAAAAGGAGGCTAAATAATGGCAGATGCAGTAATGGCAACAGGTCGTAGAAAAACCTCTATCGCAGTTGTTAAATTAGTAAAAGGTAAAGGTAGAATTTTCGTTAACGGAAAAACTTTACGTGATTATATCGGTAACAGACCAGCTGTTGAAATGATGTTATACAGACCATTAGTTTTAACAGAAAATCAAGAAAAATATGATGTAAGAGTTAAAACTGTTGGTGGTGGCGTAGTTTCACAATGTGGTGCTATCAGACACGGTATTTCAAGAGCTTTAGTTAAAGTTAATGAAGAATACAAAAACGTATTAAGATCTGAAGGTTTATTAACTCGTGACCCACGTGTTAAAGAACGTAAGAAATACGGACGTAAGAGAGCAAGAAAAAGATTCCAATTCTCAAAACGTTAATCAAATTACAAAAAAGCGGATTTTTTCAAATCCGCTTTTTTATTGTTTAGTTATTGGTTTTTGTTGAGTTTGGTTAAGTTTATTTTTATTGTTGTGGATTTGGGTTTCTTCTTATAAAGGTATCTTGGTCAGGTTGGGCTTTGTACCCTATAACTTTTCCTGCAAATTGGAGATAGGCTTTTTCCTGTGGTTTTATTACGTTGCTTGCGTAATAGTTATATCTAGTTTGTGGTGGATATTGAGGTGAGGCTTGTTCGGTTAGCTTTCTTGCCTTTTCTTCCTCTTGTTGTTTTAGCAATCGGTTTATTTGGGTTGGATTACTTGTTCCAAAGTTAGATTTAATTATTTCAAGATTTTTTTCACCGCTGTTAAAAATACTTGTCAAATCAGTTATATTTGCTGATGAATTGCTATTTCCCTTGTTTATAAAACTAAATGCTTTCATTTTAACCTAAACCTTTTACCTTTTTTAAACCTAACCTTTTAAATTTTGTTTTTTGTAGTTATTGATTGTTATTTTATTTTTATGAATGTTTTATTTTTGCACGTAGTTGTGCATAGTTGTAATTCTTGCATAAGCAAGTTGAGGTTGATATTGATTAAATTGTGCCAAAATGACTTGCACAAAAGGTTTTAATAACTTTTCGTTGATAAAATCTGATATGGACATCACACAAAATTTAAACATGTTAAAACCACCAATAACTACCTACATATATATAAAAACATTTTCTTCATGAGAATTGCCTTTTTTGATTAAAATTTTTTAAAAATAACAAATATTCGTAATATTTCGTGATAAAATTAATTTATAGATAGTTGAAAGGAAAAATATGAAAGAATTATATTATCCACAAGGAATAGAGAAAAAATGGCAAGAAAAGTGGGCTAAAGAAAAAACTTTCAAAACTTATGACGAAAGTGATAAGCCTAAATACTATGCCTTATCAATGTTTCCATACCCAAGTGGAAAATTACACATGGGTCACGTTAGAAACTATACAATTACAGACGTAATTGCAAGATTTAAGAAAATGAAAGGTTTCAATGTTTTACATCCGATGGGATGGGATAGCTTTGGTTTGCCAGCAGAAAATGCTGCTATGAAACATGGTGCAAATCCTGCAAAATGGACTGATGAAAATATTGCTTATATGACAAAACAACTTAATATGTTGGGTCTTTCTTACGACTGGGATAGAGAAGTTGCAACTTGCAAACCAGAATATTATAAATGGACTCAATGGTTGTTCTTGCAATTCTATAAAAAAGGTTTAGCTTATAAAAAAGAAGCTGCTGTAAACTGGTGTAATGAATGTGGAACAGTTCTTGCAAATGAACAAGTTATCGACGGCAAATGCTGGAGATGTGACAGTGTTGTAGAAAAGAAATACTTATCACAATGGTTCTTAAAAATTACTGATTATGCAGATAGATTACTTCAAGACTTAGATAAACTTGAGGGTTGGGGCGATAATGTAAAAACAATGCAAGCAAACTGGATTGGTAAATCTTCAGGTGCTATTTTCAACTTCAAGGTTGTAGATGCTCAAAACGGCGAAGAAATGTACGTTCCAGTTTATACAACAAGACCTGACACAGTTCATGGTATTACATATCTTGTTGTTGCTCCAGAATACAAGGATATTGAAAAACTTACAACAGCTGAAAATAAGGATGCAGTTGAAGAATACAGAGCAAATGCAAGAAAAATGACTGAAATCGAAAGACTTTCAACAGATAGACCAAAAACAGGTGTTCCTTTAGGAACTCATTGTATAAATCCATTTACTGGTGAAACTTTCCCACTTTGGACAGCAGATTATGCTCTTGTTGAATACGGTACTGGTGCTGTAATGGCTGTACCTACTCACGATGAAAGAGATTTTGCATTCGCTAAAAAATATAATTTACCAATGAAAGTTGTTATTTCTCCAGCAGATAGAGAATTAAATCCTGATGAAATGACAAACGCATATACAGAAGAGGGTGTTTTAGTAAATTCAAATGAATTTAACGGTATGAAGAATACTGAAGCTAAAAAAGCTATCACTCAAAAAGCTGTAGATGGTGGTTTTGGTGAATTTAAAACTCAATATAGATTAAGAGATTGGTTAATTTCTCGTCAAAGATATTGGGGTGCACCTATTCCAGTTGTTTACTGTGATAAATGCGGTATTCAACCTGTTCCAGAAGATCAACTTCCAGTGATGTTACCAGAAGATGTTGATTTCTCTGTTGTAGGTAAATCACCAATTACAACTTCAAAAACATTTAAAGACACAGTTTGTCCAGTTTGTGGCGGACATGCTGTTAGAGAAACAGATACAATGGATACATTCATTTGTTCAAGCTGGTATTATCTAAGATATGCTGATGCAAGAAATTCTGAAAAACCATTTGATAAAGATTTAGTAAACAAATGGTTACCAGTTGACCAATACGTAGGTGGTATTGAACATGCTATTCTACACTTGTTGTATTCAAGATTTTTCACAAAAGCTCTTAAAGATATGGGCTTGTTAGATTTTGATGAACCATTCAAAAACCTATTAACACAAGGTATGGTTCTTAAAGATGGTTCAAAAATGTCAAAATCAAAAGGTAACACAGTAGACCCTGATGAAATCTTTGAAAACTATGGGGCTGATACAGCAAGATTATTTATTCTTTCTGATTCACCACCAGCAAGAGATTTTGACTGGTCTGATGCAGGTGTTGAAGGTTGCTATAAATTCTTAAACAGAGTTTGGACGTTAATTTCTTCAAACCAAAATGACATTAACTTAAATTATTCTATTCCAGCAAATCTTCCAAAAGAAGACGATAAATTGGTTAGAATTGTTAATATTGCAATTAAAGGAATTACAAACGATATTGAAACAGATTTCCAATTCAATACAGTAATTTCTAAATACAGAGAACTTGTAAATTCAATCGCTGATTGGAGAAAATCTAAAGGTGAATTGAATGAAGATGACAAACAAGTATTCAGTTATGCGATTGCAATGTTGATTAAATTAATGTCACCTGTTACTGTTCACATGTCAGAAGAAATTTGGGAAAATTTAGGTGGCGAAGGTTCTATTCACGACCAACCATGGTGCGAATATGACGAAAACTTGGCTAAATTAACAGATTTCACTCTTGTTGTACAAGTTAACGGTAAAGTTAGAGATAAAATTACTGTTGATGAATCAATGAGTAAAGAAGAAATGGAACAAACAGCATTAGCAAGTGAAAGAATTAAGGAATACACTAACGGTAAAACAATTGTTAAAGTGATTGTTGTACCTAAAAAACTTGTTAATATCGTGGTGAAATAGTAATGACATTACTAAAGAATAAAGCATTTATAATTTCAATGATTTTATGGTGTTTTATTACGGTTGTTAGAATATTAAACCATATTCCTTGGCTTGATGAAGCACATGCTTGGACTATTTCTGAGGAACTTAATTTATTTCAAATAATTGATTTAATGAAAATTGAGGGACATACCATAATTTGGTATGTCCTTTTGATGCATTTTGCTAAATTGAATATAGCATACCCATATTCAATGCAATTTTTAAATTGGATATTCTGTTTTCTTACATTAATTATCTTGTGGAAGAAAGCTCCGTTTCCAACTTATTTAAAAATATTGATTACCTTCTCAATACCGTTTTTGACTGTTTATTCAGTTTATGCAAGATGTTATTCAGTTGGAATAATGTTGTTATTTTTATTGACAACATATTTTAGGGAGAAATTAAAACATCCTGTTTTTTATTCAGCATTGTTAGTTTTGTGTGCAAATACATCAGTAATGGCATTGTTTGGTGCAACTGCGTTCGGTATATTATTTTTGCACGAAATCTTTAAAACAAAAACTTTTGGAAAAAAGTTGATTTTACCTGTAATAATTTTATTGTTAGGCGGAAGTTTGGTTTTAATTTCGCTTTTAGGTTCTGATTCTACAGCAATTAATAATTATAAAGGTACGTTTATTGCATCTAATTTCACAACCATTTTTCAAAGTGTTTTTTCTATTATAATTTGTGGTTTGGTTGTTGGAATTTTAGTATTATTTAAAAAATCTAAAACTTCATTATTTTTCTATATCTTTAATTTGATTTGTTTAATTGCATGTTTCACATTGTTTTATAGTGGAAATTTTTGGCATCATTATTTCTTTTTCATATATTTGTTACTTTGTTCTTGGATAGCTTGTTCTGATGAAAAAGTTTCTTCAAAGGCTAAAAAAATCGGTATTATTTTGTTATCAGTACTTACGTTATTTAATTATTTTAATTTTGACAAAAATTTTAGTAAACACTATAAAGAAATCTTTGGATATGAAAATCAAAACATTTATGCTTTTGCTATAAATAATGTGGATTTTAAAAATTCTCCGCTAATTGTTGATAACATGGATTACTTGGCTTATATCATTAAACCTTATGGACTCGATGCAATAAATTATTGTGCTGATAAAAAATTTGATTATGATATAACAAATTATCCTGCAGAAAATCAATTTTGTTATACAGCTTTTAAAGACCAATATAATGTTGTAATTGATAAAGAGCGATTAGATAGTTTGTTAAATAATGATAAAAGTTTTTTGTATTCTGAAATTGAGCCAAATTTGTTTGATAAAAATGGTGAACTTAAATTTTCTACTCAAAAAGGAAATGAATACAAGATAAAAAAATACAAATGTTTTCCATATATAAAACGTGAAAGATGTTTTTATGAAATAGATACAATAAAAAAGAGATAAGCTTTATACTTATCTCTTTTTTTGATTTTAGTAATAACTTTTTAGTTGTTTCCTAAAGGAATTATAAGTTTTTGACCTAATTGAAGTTGGTTAGGATTAGAAATTCCGTTAGCTTTTTCAACTTTCTTTGCGTTTGCTTCTGAATAAGAACCATAGAATCTAATAACGATAGATTCTAAAGTATCACCGTTTTGAACTGTATAGTTTTCAGAAGATAAGTTTTTAACATCTGATGTATCAGCTGGGATGAAAGTTAATTTTGAAGACTCAGTTGTAGCTTCAACAGGAGCTGGAGTTTCAAATTCACTTTTCACAGCATTCATTGATAAATTAACAATAGTTGTTAAAATTAGCATTGAAATAGCACCTAAAATAAAACCTGTAATAATATATACGATAGGTGATTTTTCGTATTTGCTATTTTGTTGTTTTAAATTTTGCCATAAAATATCAAGTTCTTTATCCTTGATAGGTTGAATATTTGATGATTGAGAAGCACCATAATTTCTGCGTCTATATTTAGAAAGTGCTTCAATAGCTTTAATTCTTTCCTTTGTAATATTTGAACGTCTAAGAGTTGTACTTTTCATAATATTATATCTCGCCCTTTTGTCTGTTACATGTCAATTCTAGCATAATCTAAAACTATATCAAGTTATTGGGCATTTTTTAATCTAAATGAACTACACCAAATAGAGGAGATTTTTATGCTTTTGCTAAATAAAATTTTTTGAATGTCGTAGGAGAACCTGTAAATAAATTACGGAGAAATTTATGTTGAATAGCACAGCCGAAATTAGTCAAGGAAAGACTATCGAAAAAGAAATTATTAATTATACAGTTTCTTTTGAAAATGCACGAGTTGCACATGAAAGATATTTGTTAAAACAACAAAATGAAGATTTATTAGAAGCAGTAAATCAATATTTGCAAACAATGAAAGCTAACCCAAAAATGGCTGAAAGCTATTATAGATTAGCATCTTTAATGCTTGAAAGTGGTGATATTGATTTAGAAAATGCTATTGAACAATGCAAAATGGCAATTTCTCTAGCTCCAAAAAATTCAAATGCTCATCTTTATACAGCATATTTTATGGAGAAAGCTCAAGATTACCAAAATGCTTCAGAAGAATTTGAAAAAGCTATTAAATTAGCGGGTGTAAATTCTGCAAGAGCAAGATTATTGTATTCTTCAAGCATTCTAAAAAGAGTAGACAATAAACAAGCACATATTTTCAACTTACATAAATTTTTATATTACATGGTAACAGGTGTTGCATTATCAGCTATTGATAAGGCTTCTATCAAAATGTTATACAAAAATATTAAAAATTCAGCAGTAGTTGGAATTTATAAAGCAGTTGGCTCATTATTTGAAAGCTTAAATATCGTAAAACCAACTTTAAAAGTTTACGATAGAGCAATCAGAAAAACTGGTAATTCAGCAATGTTTTACGCAAAAATGGGTGACGTATTAATGCGTAACGAGGACTGTAACGATGCTTTGATGTGCTATAAGAGAGCTTACGAGGGTCAACCAAATGACAGAAAAACGTTATTGAAGTTAGCTACAATTACAAGAGCTTATACGCCAGATGCAATTGATGAAACTATTGATTACTACACAGCATTGCTTGAATTTGGTAAAGATTTAGACAAAATTTATTATGAATTAGGTCACTTGTACCTTAAAAAAGATGATAGCTTCCATGCTTTAGTTGCTTTTAAATTAGCATTAGATGCGGATGAAAACAATCCTTATTACAATAATGCAATAGCATTTGCATATTTGAGAAGTAATATGTTTGATGATGCTATTAGACATTATCAAAAAGCTATCAAAATTAATCCTGATGATAAATGGACAGCTTTGGTATGCCATACTTTAGGTCTTTTATATTTAGAAATGAAGATGGATTTTCAATCAGCAATTTCTTCATTCCAAGCAGGTTTAGTTTTAGACGAAACAAACTACGAATTACATATTGCTTTAGCTGATGTATATATGGTTCAGTCAGATTTAGACAATGCAATTAAAACATATTGTGATGCTATAGCTGTAAAAGGTGATAACTATCTTGCTTACGCAAAATTAGGCTTAGCAATGTGGGAAAAAGGTTATGCTGAAGAAGCAGTAGTGTCGTTCACAAAAGCTATTGAACTAAATCCTGATTGTGATATTGCACATAATAATTTAGGTGTTGTTTATTTGGATGCTTTTGCTGATAAAGATGAGGCTTTAAAATGCTTTATGAAAGCTATTGAACTAAATCCAAATTACACATTAGCATATTTCAATGCAGGTAGAGCTTATGAAGAAATGCATGATGCAGAAAATGCAGCATCATATTATCAAATGTCAATCGACTTAAACAGATTAAATCCTGAATTAAGTGAAGACGATATTAAAGATAAAATTCATAGCTTATTCAATTTATAATCATAATTTATTTATATAACAAAACAAAAATCTCATAATTTTATTTACACAGGTACGGTACTCCGTACCTTTTTTTTGACAAAGCGAACAGTTGAGCCAGAGCAAAACTTGTGAGCCTGTCTCCGTAGTTGACTTTAAGCCGTTAGGCATATTATCCAATTTAATGTCTTACGGATAAAAGGAAACGTAGGTGAGAGGTTTTCTGAGGTACGAGCGAAGTAGGTTGGGGTTTCCACCCCAACAAATTAGAGTGAACCCTCAACCGAGCTTCGCTCACCTTCTCCCAGTTTTGGGAGAAGGGAAGAATATTTCCCCTCGTCCAAGCGGGCAGGACGAACAGTTTCGCTCAAACTTAACTATTCACTTTCTCAAGTACAGCATGCCATATTTTGTTATATGTTTTTTAACATGATTTAACATCATGCTTGATTTTAAATTATGTTTTGTATATTTTGGTATTATAAACCGCAGACAGTTAGTTCCATTTCGGATTAAAATTTGCTAACCGAGGTCAAAGACTTAAATTAAATAGTTTTGATTGGAAATTTTGCGGCTTAGTGTATGCAAAATTTTTTTATTGCTTACACATTAAATAGGTCGATAAAAATAAATTCAAAGGAGAAAAAATGTCAACAAAAGCGTTTAAAGATGAAAAAATCGAAAAGATTAAAGAAAAAGTTGATAAAGCTCAAGTAGCAATCCTTACAAACTACCAAGGATTAACTGTAGAAGAAATTACAAAATTAAGACGCAGTATCCAACAAGGTGGCGGCGATTATATGGTTACTAAAAACACATTAACAAAAATCGCAATTAAAGACACTCCATACGAAGTATTGAGCGATTCTTTAAAAGGACCATCAGCTATTGCATTTGGTTTCGAAGATCCAGTATCTCCAGCTAAAGCTTTATCTAAATTTATTAAAGATGCTAAAAAAGGCGAAATCGTAGCAGCTGTATTAGAAGGCAAATTATTAACTGCTCAAGAAGCAAAAGCATTAGCAAATCTTCCATCAAAAGAAGAACTATTTGCAAAAATGCTTGGCTGCGTAAATTCACCAGCAACAGGCATCGTTGGTTCTATCAATGCAGTAATGGCTCAATTAACAAGAGCAATGGCTGCTGTAAGAGACCAAAAATCAGCTTAATTAAATTTTCTAAGGTAGCTTAAAAATTTAATTATTTATTAGTAAATTACATTTAAAATTAATATTTAGAAAGGAAATTAAAATGAGTAACGTAGAAACTATTTTAGAATCAATCGAAAAATTAACATTATTAGAAGCAGCAGAATTAGTAAAAGCTATGGAAGAAAAATTTGGCGTATCTGCAGCAGCTCCAGTAGCAGTTGCAGCAGCAGCTCCAGCAGCAGCAGCTGAAGGTGGTGCTGAAGAAGCTTCTGAAGTTACAGTTGTATTAGCTGAAGCTGGTGCTAACAAAATCGCTGTATTAAAAGAAGTTAGAGCTATCACAGGTTTAGGCTTGAAAGAAGCTAAAGAATTAGTTGATGGTGCTCCAAAACCAATCAAAGAAAACGTTAAAAAAGAAGACGCTGAAGCTATGAAAAAACAATTAGAAGCTGCAGGTGCTAAAGTAGAAATCAAATAGTTTGATTTTAAAACTTTTTTAAAAGAGGTCGGATTTCTTAAATCCGACCTCTTTTTTTTAGAGTCGAACTTTGAAAAAGTTCGACTCTAAAAAATCTTTTTATAAAAAAATTTTCTAAAAAATACAAAAAAATAAAGGCCTGCGATTGCAAGCCCTAAAATATACATTTACCCCACTTACTTTATATCATGCAAATATTTCATTGTCAAGCGGTCTGTTTCATGTTTTAAGAAATAATACTTTAGTACCATAAAAAATAAAAAAATATCATCATTTTGAATTAGTGAATTTAGTTTCAAATTATAATATACTGTTAAAATAGAGTTTATATAACCAATAGTATAAAAGAGGTAAAAGATGACAACAATTGATGATGCATTAGTTATGATTTTAGCCGGTGGTGAAGGTAAAAGACTATATCCACTAACTCGTGATAGAGCTAAACCGGCTGTTCCATTTGGCGGAAGATACAGAATTATTGATTTTGTATTAAACAATTTTATTAACTCAGGTTTTTACAAAATCAAAGTTTTAACACAATACAAATCTGACTCGTTAAACCAACATATTTCAAGAGGTTATGCATTATCACCATTCTTGGATCAATATGTAGATTTAGTTCCAGCACAAATGAGAACTGGTGGAACATGGTATCAAGGTACAGCGGATGCTGTTTACCAAAACTTGTTACACATTGTAGATGCTGATCCAAACTATGTTTGCGTATTTGGTGGTGACCATATTTACAAAATGGATGTATCACAAATGTTGGATTATCATAAACAAAAACAAGCAGCATTAACAATTGCAGCTATTCCTATTCCAATTGAAGAAGCTTCTGAATTTGGTATTATGGAAGTTGATGACAATTGGAGATTAACAAGCTTTATTGAAAAACCAAAAACTAAACCAAAATCAATTCCAGGACATCCTGAATTATGTTTAGCTTCAATGGGTAACTACATTTTTGGTAGAGATGTTTTAGTTGATGCACTTGAAAGAGATGCAAAAATTGAAGAATCTAATCACGACTTTGGTAAAAATGTTATCCCAATGTTATTGAACGAGGGTCAACCTGTTTATGTTTACAACTTCAAAGACAATGCATTCTCAGGTATGACAGATGCTGAACGTGGATACTGGAAAGATGTAGGAAGTATCGATGCATACTGGCAAGCTAACATGGATTTATTAGATTCATGCCCAGAACTTAATTTATATGCTAAAGAATGGCCATTAAGAACATTCAACTACAACTACCCACCAGCTAAATTTATTTGGCAAGAGGGCGACCGTGTAGGTATGGCTACAAACTCTATGGTTTCTGAGGGCTGTATCGTATCTGGTGGTAGCTTATCAAGATGTATTCTTTCTCCAAAAGTTAGAATCAATTCTTACTCACAAGTTTCTGACAGTATTTTAATGGAAAATGTTAACGTTGGCAGACATTGTGAAATTAGAAACGCTATTATTGATAAAAACGTTGAAATTCCACCTCATACAAAAATTGGCTTTGATAGAGAAGTTGATACTCAAAGAGGTTTCTTCGTTTCACCAAACGGTATTACAGTTGTTCCAAAAGGTGCTATCCTTTAATAATTGTAACGATAGACTATTTTTAAAAGCCTTTGCATGTATAATATATGCAAGGGCTTTTATCATGAAAAATCTAATCATTTCTTTATTAGTATTTATAAGTATTTCTCAAGCTGTTATGGCTGGCACTTTGACTTGCGAACAAGCCTTGAAAAAAGACAAACCTGTAGTAGTTATGTTTTCTGCAGATTATTGTCTTTATTGCAAAAGATTTAAACCAATATTTTTTCATTTGTCAGATAATTTGTCTGATAAATACAACTTTGCATATTATGATGTGACAAGGAAAAATAAACCATCTACTTGTGATAGCATAGATTTGGATGGTATTCCAACTTTATATATTATTAATCCAAAAAATAATAAAAAATATTTGATTTCAGAAAAATATTATTCAAATCCTGAACTTTTAAAATTAAGATTAATTGAATATTACAAAAACTTAAAATAAATAGCTAAAACCCTTTTGTACATGGCAATTTATCATGAAAATTTACCTTTATATAAGAGTAGGTAGTTTTATGTTAAGCGTCAATAATCGTATGGCAAATGTTAGCTTTAAAGCCAACGTAATGCCGAAAAATCAAGCCAAACATATTGATAACGTTCTTCATTCCGGTAAGAGTGTTGATATATTTTGCCATGCAATGTCTGATGAAGATACTTTTAATAGTGCAACTGCTTTCTACAATTATTTAAAAGATGAGGGTATAAACGCAAGAATTATTGCCTCTGGCGGTAAAGATAATTATAATTATGACACTTCAAAATATAACATTATTGATGCAAAAGATGTGAATGAAAATACTCAAAAAGCTGATGTCGCTTTATGTGTAGATTTTTCTAGTAAGGACAGATTAGCAACAAATGTATTTAAACATTTACAAAAATATGATGCTAAAACAATCGTAGGTATTGACCATCACGATGATAAAAATAAAATTGTATCAGATTTTAATCAGGTGACAAAAGCCTATGAAAAAAATAATGTTCCTGAAATGGAAGCAAAAAATTATTATGTAGACAGCTCTTCAAAATCAAATTGCGGTATTATTTATAGATTTTTTGAGGCTTTAGGTAAAAACCCAAGTAAAGAAATTTCAAGAGCATTGTTTACTGGTTTTCAAGATGATGTATCAAAGGACAAATCTCATCTTGATAAAAACTCTAAAGAAATTCAATCAAAATTGATAAAATCATTAAATATAATTGATTTAGCAAAAGTCGGCAAGCATTTTATTGATAAAACAAAATACACAAAAGACGAAAAAGAATTTGCTAAAGGTTTGGGACAAAGAACACAATATTCTAACAATGGTAAATTAGCTTACGTAGAAATTAAAGCAGAAGATAAAGAGTGGAATAAAATTGGTAGAAATACTGAAAGGGTTGTAAAAATATTAGGCAAATTTAGAAAACAAACCTTATCAAATAATAAAAATTTAGAGGCGGTTGCTGTTTTCTATCCATGTTCGGACGGTGTTACTTATAAAATGAGTCTGCTAACAAACAAAGATTATGCTATGAAAATGGTTGATTATGTAAAAGATAATTATAAAAAAGATCTAGTTGCAGGTGGTCATAACAACCGTTGTGGTGGCACAATTCAAACTACAAATCCAGAAGAACAACATGCGTGGGTAAATAATTTTATAAAAGCGTCTGAAAATATTCAATACTAATTTTCAGCTTTTTCTTCATTGTTGTTTTCAGTATTAGGGTTGATTTCAACTTCTTCAATTTCTTCAGGTTCGTTTTTACCTAATTTGTTTTTCAAATCTTCAAGGATAAAGCTTGTAGCTTCGTTGTTGAAATATTCGCTGTATTTACCAAGAATTGCGTATCTTTGTTTAAAGTTATAATCATTTTGAGCAAGTAATAAATCTTCTATAACAATATCTATTGCATCTTTTGATGATAATTTATAGAAAGTTTTAAAGATTTTTTCGCCAAGTTCATTGAAAATGGTATCTTTATGTTTGTTATTTATAAAAATTATTGGTTTTCCACTTGGAAAATAATTTATAGCAGAAGTTAAACTATCTGTTATTAACACATTTGATGTTTTGAATACATCTATGGCAGATGAATATTCGCTAAGGTTAACATTTGGAAGTGAGTTCAATTTTATAAAATAATTATTGTACTCTTCTTCTGTCATAATTTTATTGTCTAGACATTGTTGCTTATATTTCATATCAGGAATAACCACAAAACTATATTGTGGATGAGTTGAAATATAATCATACATAAAAGATTGTTGTTCTTTAAACTTAGTACTATTAAAGTTTTCATTTACAATGTAAGATGGAATATAAACGATTCTGTTATTTTCAACTGTACTTGGAACATTCCATAAATTTTCAAAAGTTTGATTTGTTTCTTGTCTATATTTTTCGTATAACGTAAATCCTGAAACTTCAACGTTTTTAAATGGTTTTAAACTATATTGGTTCGCAGAATAAATTTGCCAAGTATTATTTAATCTATCTTTTATAAAGCTATTAAAATGTTCTGTTTTTCTTACTTCAAAATTTGGTTCAACAAAACATGTTAGAGCAATTTCTGACAATTTTGTTGGTGTGTAGTCTGATTTTAAAAACGGTGGTTGTTGATATATGATTAAATCAGGTTTTAAGGCTTTTATCATAACAGCTTCCCCTGTATCATGTTCAATACCATCAATACATTCAATTCCTTGTGAATTAAAGTATTTTATAGTTTCTTCTGTTGCTAAATTTTCTGATTTTAATTCATTTGGTAATACTACTATTGGTAAAACCTTAAAATCCTCGTCTGCTCTCATATCAAAATATAATTTTGATAAAAACCATTGATTATAATCAAAAACAGTAAATATAACTCTTATTGGTTTATCTTTTCTCTCTTTAATTTTAAAGATTTTTCTTTCGTAATTTAGTCTAGAAACAATATCATCACATTTGTAATTGATTATATCTTTTATGATTGGTAATGCTTGTTTCGTTTTTTTGTATGTGCAAACAGACATTTTTAAAATTTCGTATGCACTAATAAGTTTTGCTAACAAAGATTTTTCTAACAAGTTAACAAATACAACTTTCTTTTTTATTAAACGATTTTTACGCAAATATTTTTCAATTTCAGCACCATCGTCTTTTAAATTAATAATTACATTAACACCGCTAAAATATAAATTTTGAACAGAAATCATTTTTAGATTATCTTGTTCAAAAATGTTAGTGCTTCCAATGTTGTTGTCGCAAATACCAACAATATTAAAATAAGTTTTTAAATCATATTTAGAGCAAACAGCCTCAAGTGCGTTATTAGCTCCAAATAGTACAACTTTTTTCCCCTCAAATTGTTTGCTTAATTTATTAAGTCTTTCATCAATTTGTAAGTGTTCTAATCTTTCTTGTATGTAAAAATATTCTTGCATAACATGATAATTTTAGACTATCAAAGACGGATGTCAAACAATAGGGCGATTTTTCTTTAGAAAAATCGCCCTTATTAAATAAATTTTAAACATATCTTTAAGCTGTGCCAAAGACCTTGGCTTCATCAACGTAGCAGGATGCAACACGTCTTTGTAAATCGGCTTTTGAAATATGTCCATCTCCGTCTTTATCAAGACCTTTGTTCATCGAGTATGTTTTACCATCAGTAGCGGAAGTAAGAATTTCTCTATTTGCTCTTGCTGGCATAAATACTAATGCATAAAGGTCAGCACCTGAAAGTTTCTTACCCTCAAAGCCATAAGTCTTTTTAACTTGTAAAAAGAATTTTTCTACATAGTCAAGTTGTTGAGTTGGTGACATTCTTCTCAATTCATCAGTCGTTGTTCCTAGCATTTTTGCAGTTGCTGGCATGAATTGAATTAAGCCAGTAGCACTTCCTTTTGGATTTTTAGCATTCGATTTTAAACCTGATTCTGAATTCATTACTGCTAATAAATCCTTATAATCGCAACCAATACGTTGAGAAATGTCTTTTGTCTTGTTCAAGAAATTCTGGTCAAGCTTAACATTTGGAGTGTTGCCATAACTTGGATTTGCAGTTGGTGTAATAGTGCCAGTATTTGTTATGCCACCAATATTTCCTGACAAGTTTCCAAACTTGAACGGATTAACCTTATTTGTCGAAGAAGAAGTATCAGTACTGCTTTCAGAAGTAGACTTTTTACTTATTGTTACTTTTAAATTCTTTTGAAGTTCTTTTCTTTGCTTACGAGTCATTTTTGATTCTTCTGCAATTTCTGAAAAGATTTCATTCAAATCTATACCTGCAGCTTCGGCTTGTTCTTTAAGCATTTTCATTTGCTTATCCAAAGATTTTCTTACATTTGGATTAGTTTTTTCGTTGCCGTCTGCATCTCTTGTTTTTAAATTTTTAGTTTTTCTAACAAGTTCTTGAGCCTTTGCCTTTATTTGGCTTTTCATTGCATCAGAAGTATAAGAATCTTCTGTTCCGCCAATAATATCATCGCCAAAAAGAGAGTTAGTTCCGTTGTTTGAACCGAGTAACCCTGTCTGATTTAGGGATGTCATGGTTGGCATCTTTATATTACTTATACTAATTTCAGGCATAATTGTCCCACACTTTTTGTACTATTATACACTTACATGAAGTACTGAAAACAGAAAATATTGCCTAAATTTGGCTAATATTAAACATTTTTTTACAATACTTCACTATTAATTAAAAATTATTTTTAAATTTTCGTCATCCTACTAAAAACCTAACTAAGCTTCTGTCATAAAGAAGTTTTTAGATTGGTTTTGTAGTAATGAGAAAAAGTTGTTGTTCGTATTAGTTGTTTTTGTTTGTTGAGTAGTTGAATTTGTTGTAATATTTCCAAATGAGCCAAGTTGTTGAGCAGTTTGAGTGTTAGATGCTGTTTCTACCTCTGTTGTTCGGTTTGGTATTTTTACACCAAGATTTTTAGAAAGAGTTTTTCTTTCTTTTGTTGTCATGTTTTCACTTAGTTCTGCAAAAGTATTGCTTAAATCAACACCAGCCATTTCAGCTTGTTCCTTTAGTGCTTTCATTTGTTTATCAATACTTTTCTTTACTGCCTTGTTAGTTTTCTCATTTCCATCGGCATCTTTTGTTTTTAGTCGTTTAGATTTTTTTATTAAAGTCTGTGCTTGTTCCTTTATTTGTGCTTTCATTGTAGAGTTGAAAGAATTTGCTGAATTTGTTTGGCTTTCTCCACCAAAAATGCTATTAAGATATTCACTAGAACTCCCAGAAACAGCCGAGTTTCCTGAAGATTGGATTCCTTGTATACCATTTAGTGATACTTGATTAACCATGCAAAAAGCTCTCTTCTACAATGTTACACATGGATATAAAGTATTTTTAGGATGTCCAATTTCAGAAAAAATTAATACTGTAACATTCGTTAACAAAACACTTCTTTTTTCTAAAGTTTGAAAATTTTTCTCCGATAACAAACATGTAAAGAGTATAAAATTTATTTGGAATTTTAAAAGTGAACGTTAGTAGTATCGTAAATGTTAATAGTGTATCAAGAGTTCAAAATGCTCAAAGTTCTAGAAAGGTTGTAAATACAGAGCTTAAAAATGATACGTTTGAACGAGTTTCATTTAAAGGAAACTTCAATGCTGATGAAGCTGTGAAAGAATTAAAAGACCTTAAGAATTTTAAAGGGCTTCCAAAATTTACAGATGATAAAGTTGAAGTTATTAAAAATGAGCTTGTTAAAGCTCCTGACAAATGGGAGCCATTCAAGACTCTTGTTCAAAATCCTAAGATATTGGGATCAATGGCTTGTGATATTATTAGCAAGGACACTCAAGTTGTAAAAGGGCTTGCAAATCTATCCGAGGTTAAGAAAGGAGATGATACACCAAGATTTACACCTTTTGATATTAAGGCTCTTTCAAATAGTTTAAGCAAAACAGAAGAATTTGATAAGGCAAAAGTCTTAGCTAAAAGTGATTTAGGCATAGATGATTTAGTTGCTTTGTCAAAGAATGAAAAACTTAAAAATCCAGAAAAAGTCGTTGAAAATTACGATAAAATGAAAGCTCGTTGTGGTGGAAACTTGTTGTCATTGTCGTTCAAAACGGATGATTATGACTCAAATGCTTTCTCTTTGATTGCTGACATGAAAGATACAGGCAAGAAAATTGAACTGTTCGATAAGGACATGAATAATATTTCATCAGAAGAAGTACAAGCTTTCAAACATCCTAACGGACGTCAATATCAAATTAAAAAGACTGTTGACAGAAGAAATAATTCTGTGTCTAAAGTTAGACTTGAGGTGAGAAAAAATATGCCTCAACCAGTTTTGATAAATGAAGTTCGTGTTATTAAGGATAAAGACGGCAAAACTGTGAGAAAAGAATATACTGACCAATCAGAAGTAGCTGGTGTTTTGAACATAAAACACGTGTTCCCTGACGGTACAGAAAAAGTTTTATCTTCTGGAACTGTTGATAAAAAGACAGGCATTACTTCTGTAAAAAAGGATATGACCTCTCTTGATGGTACTCGTACACAATATTTGTATGAGGATGATCCACAAGGTAACAGAATTAGTGACTACATTATTACTGATAAAAACGGTAAAACTTTGTTGAAAAACTCTCAGTCTTTTGAAGTTCTTTCTGATAATAAGTTTATTTCGTCTAAAAATGATAAAAAATACGAAATTACCGTTAATGAAAAAGATATTGACATTAAGGATTTGAATACAAAAGAAAATTCAAAAATCGTTTTTGAAAACTATCTTGACGGTAATAAAGAAAAGATTTTAACTGCGTTGAAAAAGATGCCTGGTGAAGAATTAATTGCACTAGGTAAAACTACAAAGCACCTAAACGGTATCGATGATATTAATTATTCAACTTATGGTGCTGTAAATAAACGTATAAAAACAGGTGATAACTTGTACGTTATGTTGCACGAGCTTGGCCACGCAAAGGATTACAACGAAGTTAATGTAAAAGAAGAAGAAACTTTGAAAAAGTCAATCTTCTCAAATAAAAAAGTAAATGAAGTTTTTGAAAAGGAAAAAGAAGCGTTTGATAATGCTTTCCCAACTGCTCAAAGAGAACATATCAATTACTTTATAAAAACTTCTGAACACAAGGACGGTTTGCAAGAAACTATTGCGGAAACAAATGCATTGTTGAATACATACAATAATGAGGATTTGTTCTCAATTCGTTCACAATACTTGCAACAATATTTTCCAAAGACAATAGCAGAAATTTCAAAATCTTTGGTGAAGACTAATTAAATTTTAGACACCGACACTTCACACCGGCTTACGCTTTTTTGCTCCTGTGGGTTTCGAGCTACGCTCTGCAATCCTACGTCGCTTTCGTAGTGTTCGCCTGCTTGACACACTAGTCGTGTGTCAACACCGCTCACACCGGCTTACGCTTTTTTAAAGTCAGTAGCATTCTTATCAGCAAGCCATTTTCTCATCAAGTGTTGTTCATAGCTCAAGGCATAATTATATAAAGCTTTTGTTAGTTTTCTTCCGCTCTCTGATTTTGCAACCAAAAAGAAATCACCAGCCTTGTTTTGGTAAAAATCTATTTCTTGATGTATCACTTTATCAACGTTTGTTTGAGCTGGTTTTTCCAAAACTGACAAAACCCAAGCCGTTAATAGGCTTAGAGTTGTCTTATTTTTAATTATTTCTTCATCATGTTCTTGTAAAAATTTTGAAAATTCACTCAATATCATATTAATTCGCCGATGCTGTTGCCAAACACGTAATTTTTGTATAACTGTTTTTGTTAAATTCTTCTATCATTGATTCAAAGGTTGAACCTGTTGTAAATATATCATCAATAATAAGTATTTCCAAATTCTTGTCAAAATTCTTGTCAAAAACTTTGAAAGCATCTTTTAGGTTTTCCATTCTTTCAAATTTTTTAAGTTTGTATTGAGGTTTTGTATTTTTAACTCTTTTTATCAAATCCGTGTTCATTTTTAGACCTGTAAGCTTGCAAAATTCTTCGCCTACAAGCTCCATGTGGTTATAACCTCTTTCTTTTCTTCTTTTTTCATAAAGAGGAACAGGTATAACTATAAAATCTTTTTTAAGGTTTAATTTTTCAAAATATTCTGCCATAAATTTTGCTTGATAAAAGGCTAAGTCTTTTTGTTTGTGGTATTTTACGCCACGAATAAGTTTTTGCATTGTTTTTTCGTAAACTCCAGCACAAAAAATATTTACATTTTTATAAATCATTTTTGCTCTTCTGTCATTTAAAGTAAGTTCGTCATAACATTTATTACACATTCCAACGCAATCTTTCGAACTTTTGCAGAAATAACAACGCTTTTTATATATTAAATCTAGTAACCCAAGCAAAAAATTTTTCATACAAAAATTATACAATAAATTATTTCTCGTGTTAGAATATGAATAATCACAATCATAAACAAGGAACAATATTTTATGTCTATAATTTTAATGTTGATATTTTTAAGTATATTGATTTTAGTACACGAAGCAGGTCACTTCTTAACAGCAAAAGCTTTTGGTATGAGAGTCGATAAATTTGGATTTGGTCTACCAATTGGTCCAACGTTATTTAAAAAGAAATTCGGAGAAACAACATTTTTAATCCATGCTTTCTTATTAGGTGGATATGTTGCCTTCCCTGATGACGAGCAAGATTGTGATTTACCAAAGGATTCACCTGAAAGATTTATCAACAAACCTATTTATCAAAGAGCAATAGTTGTTTCTGCTGGTGTAATCTCAAATGTCATTTGTGCATATTTCTTTGTATTACTTACAGCTATGATGTGGGGGCAATTACCATCAGGCGAAGCTAATATTTATATCAATGATATTGTTGCAGCAAAAGGTGCTTCTATTTGGACTTCTGGGGCAAAAAAAGGCGATAAAATCGTTGAAGTAAACGGTATGCAAATTAAAAATACCGCTTCATTTATAAACATAGTATCAAAAAGTAAAGAAGCAGATGGAGTTATTACAAAAGCTCTTTACCAACAAAAACTTGATGAATTACGCAAAATAAACATTGGTTTCAGAAATGACGAAGTTATTGTAAAAGATGTATTGGTAAGACTTCCTGAAATTAATGAAGAAGAAAAAATTGTTCCAACTGACAATAAAGTTAAAAAAGGTTTAAAAGCTCCTGAACAAGGTGAAACTTTAAAATTATCTGAAAATGTTATAAAATTGCGTGATGAAATCTCAAAAAATAAAAAAGATTATTATATAGCTGATGGTACTGTAACGCTATCTGATATTGCTTATGCACTTTCTGATACAAAACATCCAGTAGATATTAAAGTTGAAAGAAATGGTAAAATTATTCCTCTTAAAACTGTTTATCCAAACAAAAATGGACAACTTGGTATTCAGCTAGAAACAAGAGAAATTCTAGCTCCTACAAAATCTTTCCCAACTGCAGTCGTACAAAGTTATAAATACTTGTATGACAATACTTATATGATGTGTTATGGATTGTATCAACTATTTACAGGCAAAGTTCCAATGAAGGATTTACACGGCATTGTTGCTATTACAAAAGTTGGTGGCGATATTATTGATAACAACGGTATTTTCCAAGGTCTACTTTTAATTGCAATAATTTCTATGGACTTGGCGTTAGTAAACTTCTTGCCAATCCCAGCTTTAGATGGTGGACATTTGTTATTCTTATTTATTGAAAAAATTCATGGCAAACGTCTTGACGACAAAATTGTCGAAAAAATAGGCACAATAGGATTTATGTTCTTGGTTACATTAATGGTATACGTAATATTTAACGACGTATTCGCATTATTGACGAACAAATTTTAGATTGAAAAGTTTGCTTAAAAATAAGTTTAAAATTGTTATCATAGATAATCTCTCAAAATGTTTTTAACGTAATTTTGTGTTTCAGGGAATGGTGGTACCCCATCGTATTTATCAACGTTTCCTGGACCAGCGTTGTATGCTGCAAGAGCAAGGATAACGTTACCATTGTATTTATCTAACATAGATTTTAAATAAGTTACACCACCCTCAACATTTTCAACAGGGTTCATTGGGTTTTTAACACCTAAGCTTTTTGCAGTTGCTGGCATAAGTTGCATTAAGCCCATGGCTCCAACTTTTGATTTTGCATCAACTTTAAAACCTGATTCTTGTTTGATTAATGCTTTTACAAGTTTGTCGTCAACTCCGTGACGTTTTGAAATTTTTGTAACCATATCAAGAATTTGGTTTTTAGAGTTTGCAACTCCGCCACCAATTTTGCTCATAAAACTACCAGAAGTTTTTTGAGTACCAATTAGAGCAGTTAAGTCGTTACGGTTGTATATTTTAGAAGCTTGTTTCTTTTCTCCTACGCCAGAAACTAAAGAGCCAAAAGTATTGCTACTTGGAGCAGTAGCATTTTTTACTCCAGCACTATCCTTTAATACCTTCGCAAAAGGTTTGACATCTTTATCTAATGATGGTGGTTGCAAGCCTTTTTCAAAGTTTGTAATTTGCGTATTAATTTCTGCATAACGTTGAATTGCAGCTTGTTGTCCACTAGAATTAATCAAATTCTGTATCTTAGGAGAAAACATAAATACCTCACACCTCTATTTCTTACTAATATCCTACTAAATTTTATGTAATATTAAATCCTCTATTTGATTTATAATGATTTTTGTAAAAAAGACAACACACAAATATTAAGAAAAAATAAACTAAACTTGTTTATGGTTGTTGATAAACTATAATAGTAAATGTAGAATATTATTTATAGAGGCGTAATTATGAGTCACAAACACAAACACGAAATTGAAGAAGAAAAAAACTCAAATAACAATCCTTTTAAACCAACTGAAGAAGCTGATAAAAAGGTAGAAGCAGAAGTTGAAAAACAAGAGGTTGAAGCAGGTACTGAATCTGTAAATAATGAAGCTGATAAAAAATATGAAGAACTTCAAAAAAAATATGATGAATTGAATAATCAATATATCAGACTTGCTGCAGATTTTGAAAACTTTAGAAAACGTCAAGCACAAGAACGTGAAAGTCTTTTAAAATATGGTGCAGAAGAAACTATGAAAAAACTTTTGGAGGTACTAGATAATTTTGATAGAGGATTAAAAGCTATTGAAAATATTGAGGATTGCGAAAAAGTGAAAGATAGTTACAAACTTGTATGTAAACAAATGAATGACGTTTTGACAAAACTTGGTCTAGAAGTTATTGAGTCAGAGGGTCAAGAATTTGATCCAAACTTCCATGAAGCAGTTATGCAAACTCCAACATCTGAACATCCAGAAAATACTGTTATGGTTCAGTTGCAAAAGGGTTATAAACTAGGTGACAAGGTTCTAAGACCAGCCTTAGTTAATGTTGCTACTGCTGAATAACAATTAATATTTAGGAATTAAGAAGGTAATGGCAGATTATTATGAAATATTAGGCGTTTCCAAAGACGCTAGTAAAGACGAGATAAAAAGTGCTTTCAGAAAGAAAGCACGACAACTTCACCCAGATGTAAATAAAGCACCTGATGCGGAAGAAAAATTTAAAGAGTTGGGTAAAGCTTACGAAGTTTTATCTGACGATGAAAAAAGAGCAACTTACGATAGATATGGTGAAGACGGCTTAAATAATGCTGGTTTTAATACTCAAGGACCTTTCGCTAGTGGTTTTGGAGATTTAGGTGATATTTTCGAAAGCTTTTTTGGAGATTTTGGTTTTGGTGGTGGTTCAAGACAACGTGACCCAAATGCTCCAGTTGCCGGTGACGATTTAAGATTAGACGTTGAATTAACTTTTGAAGAAGCTGTTTACGGTGTAACAAAAGAGGTTAAAATAGGGCATCTTGAAGCTTGCGACGAGTGTAAAGGAACTGGTGCAAAAGCTGGTACAACTCCAGTAACTTGTACTGTTTGCGGTGGTACGGGTAAAGTTCATCACACAACTTCAACTGTGTTAGGTCAGTTTACACAGGTTTCACCTTGTCCAAAATGTCATGGAACAGGTAAAGTTATTGAATCACCTTGTGAAAAATGCCATGGTAAAGGTCAAGTGGAAGTTGAAAAGAAACTTGAATTGAAAATTCCAGCCGGTGTTGATACTGGCTCAAAAATGAGATTATCAGGTGAGGGTGATGCTGGCTTAAGAGGTGGTCCAGCTGGTGATTTATACGTTGTGTTACACGTAAAACCATCAAAATACTATCATAGAGAGGGATTAAATATTATCACTCGTTTAGATATTACTCCAGCACAAGCTGTTTTAGGTGATAATATCTATGTTCAAACAATTGACGGTGATAAAAAATTAAACATTCCTGCTGGTATTCAAACAGGTACAACACTAAAACTTGCAGGTCATGGTGTTCCTCATGTTCAAAAGCCATCATACAAGGGTGACCATATTGTACTTGTAAATATTAAAACTCCTACAAACTTAACTGATGAAGAAAAAGCTTTGTATAAGAGATTATATGAAATTAATACAGGTAAAAAGGCTCAAAGCTCTTTTAAAGACAAGGTTAAAGGAGTGTTTAATTAATGAAAAGAATTTTACTTTTATTATTAGTTTTTATAATGGGATTGCCGTCTTTTGCGGCTAAAATTCCTCAGGATGTTAAGAAAATTCTTGATGATAATTTTAATGCAAAAGAAGAAATTAGATTTGATGGCTTGGTTACAATGCCTGATTCTACTATTTATCTTCCTCTTTATCCAGCAAGAATTAAAAAACCTGAAGTTGTTCAAATTAAACAAACATATCCTGCAAATAAAAAATTAAGAGATTTGCCTGATATTGTTATTTTTAACAACGATTTTGTCTTGATGAAAGTTATTAAAGACAAGGATGGTAATAGATCTTTTGCAAATCCTGACCCAATGCCAATAGAGGTTAAGACAGGTTTACTACCTCAAGATTTGTTAGTGCCAAAAGGATTATTAGTTCCAGAAAGTATGAGAACAGTAATTGGGGCTTTGCAAATTAAGACTAAAGAGGATAAAGGTCTTAGAGTAAAATCTGAAATGACAGAACACTTAAACCCTATTATCGTTAAGACTTCTACAAAAAATTTGGTAAAAGAGGTTACAGAATTAAAAAACAAAGTAATATATATTGCAACTTGTTATTCTAAAAATATTCAAGTGGTTGCAGGCGAAGCTATGTCACCAAAATACGCTTTGGCTCAAAAATCTATTCCTATTGATATGAAACTTTCACCTGATAACAAGTTTTTGTTGGTGACAGTTTATAATAGCAATTATGTTGATGTTATTTCCTTAAAAGACGAAGAAGTAATTAAACGTATTGAACTTCAATCTCAAGGCGAGGAAATTGTAGTTGATAACTATGAAAATAAAGCTTACGTTTCAAGCCCGCTTGATTCAAGCATTTATATCATCGATTTAAAAACTATGTTGTTGAAACAAAAAATCAAATTAAATGGTATGTGCGAAAGACTTTATTTGACAGATGATTCAACAAAATTATTCTATTACGATAAAAGTTCTGGAAATATTTGGGTAATCGATGTTTATGATGATTACAAAATCTCAGAAATGGGTAAATTCCCAAATGTTTCAAAAATTATTTTTGCTCAAAACAAAGTATACATGTTATCTAGAACAAAGAGTAAAATTGCAATTGTCGATTATGTAACAAAAGGCTTGTTGCAAGAGTTTGACGTGCCAAAAACTCCAGTTGATATGATAATTTATAAAAATGAGTTGTTTATTTTGGGCGGAAGAGCTAATAGAATAATGACAATAGATACAAGAAATGATGTTGTAACTTCAGAAGTGGCTCTAAATCCAAACGGCTTTGCAACTTCTATCTGTCCTATAAAAAATACTCATTTAGCTATCATCACAGATACTAAAATCGGAAAGTATTATGTTTTTGATATGTCAAAGAAAAAAGTAATTAAAACAAATAATTTATTAGTACCCGTAAGTAAAATGGTAGTTGTAGAGAAGAAATATGGATCAAGTAACAAGTAATTTATTAAAAGAGTTGGAGAAAACTCAACACGATTTTTGGAATATTGCTCACGAAACAGCAAATTTTTTAAGTATATTGATAAAAGCTACTAATAGAAAAAATATGCTTGAAATTGGTACTTCTAATGGTTATTCAGGTATTTGGTTTGCTAAAGCTTTAAAAGAAAACGGCGGACATCTTACAACTATCGAGTTTTATGAGTCCCGTCAAAATATGGCAAAAGAAAACTTTAAGACTTGTGGTGTTGATGATGTTATTACATCAATTCAAGGGTCAGCGGTTATGGTTTTAGAAAATATGCCTGAAAATCAAGAGTTTGATATTGTTTTTATTGATGCCAATAAAAAAGAGTATATAAAATACTTTAATTTAACTGATAAAATGCTACGCAAGGGCGGAATAATCGTTGCTGATAATGTGCTTTCACACGCAGAAAAGGTAAAAGATTTTGTTGATACAATTAATGCAGACGAAAGATACCAAGTTGAAACTTTGACTTTGCCAGCTGGCTTGCTTTTAGCGTATAAGGTTAGCGAATAAATTTATATATACCCTCGCCACATTTGTATAGTTTTGTAGGTTGGGCATACCTGCCCAACAAAATCAGAGTGAACCCTCACCCTGCCCTCTCCCAGTTTTGGGCGAGGGGAACAATTTACCCCTTAACAATATTACGAATTTAATCACGAGTATATCATTTTCTTAACAAAAGTTAATAATGTAATCTCAAAAAAGCAATAAAT
>DBIX01000034.1 GCA_002297005.1 Cyanobacteria bacterium UBA791
ATTATGTGGTAATATTTGATGAAGATACACCACGTAATCTATTAGACATTATTAAACCAGATGTACATACAAAAGGTGGAGATTACACATTAGACACTCTTCCAGAGGCTGATGTTATTAGAAAAAATAATATTCATGTTGAATTTATAACATTTGTAGAGGGTAAATCTACAACTAACATAATTAATAAAATGAATAATCATAATTAAGGAGAAAAAAATAAAATGGCAAAATTCAAAGTTGAAGAAATTGCACAAATCGTAGGTGGGATTTTAAACAAAGTAGAAGATGCAGAAGTATCAATGATTGCACCACCTCTTTTAGCTGATGAAACAACATTAGCATTAGCTTTTGAAGAAGAAGAAATTGAAAATCTTGCAAAAACTAAAGCAAAAGCTGCTCTAGTTCCTCTAGGAGTTTCAATTGATAGAATGACTACTATCGAGGTTGAAAGACCTAGACTTGCAATGATGAAATTATTAACTTTGTTCTATGAAGAACCAAAAGTAAATGATGGTGTTCACCCTACAGCTGTTGTTGACCCAACTGCAGAATTAGGCGAGGGTGTTAAAATCGGTCCTAATGTTGTTGTTGCAGCTCACGCAAAAATCGGTGCAAAAACTAGAATTTTAGCTAATTGTTATATCGGTGAAAAAGTTGAATTAGGCGAAAATTGTTTCTTACATTCAGGTATCAACATCGGTACAAGAGTAAAAGTTGGTAAAGATTGTATATTCCACAATGGCGTTTCTCTTGGAGCTGATGGTTTCAGTTTCGTAACTGAAAACCCTGATAATATTGAACAAGCAAGAAAAGGTAAAGAATTATCAGAAAACACTCAACAAGTTATTTTCAAAATCCCATCATTAGGTTCTGTAGTAATTGAAGACAACGTTGAAATCGGTGCAAACACTACTATTGACCGTGGTACTATTGAAAATACAACAATCGGTGCTAACACAAAAATTGACGACCAAGTTATGATTGGTCACAACTGTCGTGTTGGTAAAGGTTGTTTGATTGTATCACAAGTTGGTATCGCTGGTAGCTGTGTTATCGGTGATAGAGTTGTTATTGCTGGTCAAGCTGGTTTAGCTGACCATATCAATATCGGTAGTGATTCAATTATCGCTGCAAAAGCTGGTGTTACAAAATCATTCCCAGCTAAATCAATCATCGTTGGTATCCCAGCAGTTCCTAAAAAAGAATTTATCAAACAAATCAAAACTGTTAGAGATGCAGGCGAATTGATTGCTAAATTTAAAAAATATGAGCCATTATTAAAAGGATTTATTGAGGATACTGAAGAATAATGGGTACAATTTCTAAAACAATTAATGTAACTGGAAATAGCTTGATGAAAAATCAAGACACTTCTGTTGAAATAACTCCAAACGAACTTGGACAAATAAGATTTTTCGTTAAAAATTCTACAGAACCAGTTATAGCCCATGTAGATAATTTAGTTTCTACAGATCATTGTGTTACTATTGGCAACAAGAAAAAAGATAAAGTAATGCTTATTGAACACTTTATGGCTGCTTGTGCTTTTTGTGGCATTGATTCTATAGACGTTCATATTAGCAATTACGAACTTCCAATTCTAGACGGTAGTTCTCTTGAATGGGTAAAATTGTTTAGAAGTGCGGGTATAAAAAAATCAAAACAAAAATTTTATACAGTTTCTGAACCTGTGTATTATTTGAACGGTAAAACATCTCTAATCGTTGTTCCTGACAAAGAATTATATATTTCTTATTCTGTAAACTATGACCATCCTGATTTGAATAACCGTTGGGTATGTTTCAATCATAAGGTTAAAGAAGAAGAAATTATTGGTGCAAGAACATTTGGTTATCTAAAGGATTTGAAAAAATATCAACTTTTAGGTTTTGCAAGAGGTGTTACTTACGATAATACAGTAGGTTTAAAAGATGTTGGTTATACAACAGAATTGCGTTCTGCTTACGAACCAGCGAAACATAAAATTCTTGATTTGATTGGTGATTTTAACCTTACAGGTTTTAATCCATTGAACTTTAAAGCACAAATTATTGTGAAGGAAGCAGGACATGCTGTTCACGGTATTGTGGCAAGAGAATTAAAAGATAAATTAGTTGAAATTTAAGGAGAAGACTAATGGCAGATGAAATTTTAAGTTTTGATATTATGCAAATTATGGAAATGATACCACATCGTTATCCATTTTTATTAGTTGACAAAATTACAGAATGTGTTCCTGGTAAATATGCTAAAGGTTATAAAAATTTGACAATGAATGAAGAATTTTTCCAAGGTCATTTTCCAAATAATCCTATTATGCCAGGGGTTTTGCAAGTTGAAGCAATGGCTCAATGCTCAGCTCCAATTCTTTGCACTTTAGAACAATTTAAAGGTAAATTGGCATTATTTGCTGCACTTGAAAATGTTAGATTTAAAAACATTGTTCGTCCAGGTGATAGACTTGATATGGAAATTCAACTTACAAAATTGAAAGGTCCTATCGGTAAATGCCATGCAGTAGGTTCAGTTGACGGCAAAGTTGTTGTTGAAGCTGATATGACAGTTTGCATGAAATAGGTTTAGAAAAGTATTTTTGAGGGGCTGATTTTGAAAAAATCAGCCCCTCTTTATTTTCATATTAAGGATATAT
>DBIX01000040.1 GCA_002297005.1 Cyanobacteria bacterium UBA791
ATTATTGCAGTTAAAGGTAATTTGATTAATAACAACAATAAAATAATTGAAATAACAATCACGTTAATTATGATATTCAAAGTTCTCAAAACATATCCGTCAAGAACTTGTCCAATAAGGATTGTAAGGTTATAAATCTTTTCTGATGCTGGAGTTTGCATATTATCCTTGTATGATGCATAAAGATAATATTTCATAAATTTTGCAGTTAAGTCGTTTTTCCAACCCACGATAAATTTATTTTGAAAATAAATTGTACCCATCATATAAATATTTTTGACAACGAAAATTAAAATTGCACTCAAGCCAATAAGAAAAGTGTTTAAAGAAACATTATCTATTGGCAAAACTCTAGTTACTGATTGATAAAGTTCATTATTTGTTACTAAATCAGGATTAATAATCATTAAGATAAATGGATAAATAAGTGCGATACCTACAAATTCCATGCACCCAGCGATTATTGATAAGAAAATGAAAAAGTAAATGCTTCCAAGTTTGCCTTTTCCATAGTTTTTCAAAAAAGTTTTAAATGTTTCGTATATCATAGAAACATTTTACATTAAAAAAAAGTTAATTTCTTTCAAAAAGAAAAATATTAAGATATAATGTTAAATATCAATAAAGAGAGATTAAATTTTAAAAGGAGATATTTTATGTCAAATCCAATGTTTTCAGAAAACGCTATAAAAAGTGATACTTCAACTTACACAGGCGTTCCTATGACAATTCAAGGTGTAATTAACAAAACAGGTTTCTTGTTAATTTGTTTATTAATGTCAAGTTTTTATATTTGGAGAGCCTTCTTCCAAGGCTATACTGACCAAGTTGCAATGCTTACAATGGCTGGTTTTGCGGTTAGTATTGTTGCGTTTTTGGTATGTATGTTTAGCAGAAAAGCAATCAGTATTGCTGCACCGATTTATGCGATTGGTGAGGGTTTAATTCTAGGTGGTACAACTGCTTATATCGAAACTCAATTCCCTGGAATCGCTATTCAAGCTGTTGCATCAACATTTATGGCTTTCGGTGTAATGCTTGTTTTATACCAAATGAAATTGATTAGAGCTACAGAAAAATTTAGAAGTGTACTTTTAATTTCAACCTTCTCAATTGCAGGTATTTACTTAGTACAATTGATTGGTATGTTCTTTGGTAAAAGTATTCCATTTATCTTTACATCTAGTTCAATCGGTATTGGCTTTAGCTTAGTAGTTGTTGCAATCGCTGCATTAAACTTGATTTTAGACTTTGATTTTATCGAAAGAGCAAACGAAAATAGAATGGACAAAAGCTTTGAATGGTATGGAGCTTTTGGTTTAATGGTAACTCTTGTTTGGTTGTACATTGAAATCTTGAACTTGTTAGCTAAATTGAGAGATAGATAAACATATACTTTAGTTAATAAAAAAAGAATGGCGAAGCCTTTGGCTTCGCCATTCTTTTTTTATACTTATTTTTCCACAATATATTCATTATCCCATTTTTTAGGGTCAAACTTAAAATCCTTAACAGTCATATTTAAAGACTTTACATAAGGTTGAAGTTTTTCCAATATATCTAATTTTTTTAATATTAATTCTTGGGCAACAATTGCGTTTTTGCATGCGATAATCATTGTATAATTCGCTGTCATGCCATAAGGAAATGACATTTTTCCAAATTTTTCTCCAACTGCTTTATTCCAAAATTTGTAGAGAGTTTTTCTGTTTATTGCTTTTTTGATTAAGTTTTTTGTTGTGTTATTCAAATCTTGAAAATCTAAATCATCACTTTTCTTTTTATATTTTTTAGTAGGTTTTGCGTCTGTATTAAGCATGTCGCCTAATATATCGTCTATTCCCTCAAAATTTGAATATAAAATTTTTTTCATATAAATCTTTCTACATTTTTATTCGTGGTAAAATAATATCTATGAATTTAACTGACTTGAATGATATTATAAACAAATCAAAGAATATACTTATTGTAACACATATAAATCCAGATGGCGATGCACTAGGTTCTATGACTGCTATGTGTGAATTATTGCAGGAGAATTTTAAGAAAAAACCTAGCATGTTGGCTTTATCTCATATTCCATCTATATATCAATATCTTCCACATATTAAAGAAATCAAAACTTTAGATGAGGTTGATAAATCTATGGTTTATGATTTGGTTATTGCCGTTGATTTAGCTGCATTAGATAGATTAATGGATGCTCAAATTCTTTTTGACAAGGCTAAATTTACAATTAATTTAGATCATCATAAAACAAATAATGGTTATGGTGATTTTGCTCTTGTAAAAGGTGATGCAAGCTCTGCTGGTGAAGTAATCTATGAATTTGCAAAAGAATTGAACTGGAGATTTAATGAAAAAGTTGCATTAAGTTTGTATACATCAATTCTTACTGATACTGGTGCATTTAGATTTGACAATACTTCTGCAGAATCTCTAAGAGTTGCAGCAGAATTGGTGGAAATGGGCGTTAAACCAGTTGATGTTTATAAAAAATGTTATGAAAATAAATCGAAAGGTCTTGTTTTATTCCAAAATTATTGTGTAAATAAAGCACAATTTATGGATGATGATAAGATTGCGTATTTGATTGTTTATAAAAAGGATTTGGATAAATTCAATGCAAAGGGTGATTATACTGACGGTATTGCAGAAACTTTACGTTCTATAAATACAACAGAAGTTTCTTTTGTTTTGAAAGAAATTGGTGATAAAGTATTCAAAGCCTCTATGAGAAGTAAACATATTGATATTGCAAAGGTTTGTGAAACTTTCAATGGCGGTGGACATAAATTCGCTGCTGGTTGTACTATAAAAGCTTCTGCAGAGGATGCTGTTAAGAAGATTGTTAACCAAATTCATAAACAGGAATTTTAATGAAAAGGCTTATTGTATATTTAAAAAGATTAATAAAATCTGTTGTAGATAATGATTTCTTTGGCATGGCTTCCGAAATGAGCTACATGTTTTGCTTAGGTATTTTTCCATTAATATTGTTTTTAACAGGTATTTTTGGATGGGTAGGTAAACATGAATTTATGCATCCAATTTTTTCTTTTATGTCACAAATTATGCCAGGGGATTCGATGAGTTTGGTTCAAACCGTTTTAAAAGAAGTTATCTTTTATGATAAAGGTGGATATTGGGCAGCTTTAGGCTTTGTTATTACTTGTTTTTTAACAACAAATATGATTGCTATTCTTGCTAAAGGTTTGAATAGGGCTTATAAAATCGGTGAAACTCGTTCGTTTTTGTACACAAGAGCGGTTGCCTTTTTAATGGTTTGTGTAAATACTGCAGTTTTATTTTTGACAATAAATTTGATTATCTTTGGTAAAATTATTATCAATTTTTGCGTTACATATTTAGGCTTAGCACAAGAATTTGCTTCAATGTGGATGTTTTTACGCTGGCCAATCGCTTTTGGGGCATTATATATAATGGGATTTTTGCAATATTTGTTGTTACCGGATTTAAAAGGTTCAGAGTTATTGAAACTTAAGAGTACTGTTCCTGGAACATTTTTCTTCTGTATTTCTTGGTTAATTGGCTCTGGCTGTTTTGCGATTTATGTTAACAGCTTGCACACATATAACTTTGTATACGGTACGATTGGGGCTTTTGCAGTATTAATGGTTTGGTTATACTATACTTCAATTCTTATATTAGTTGGTGCTGCAATAAATTCAGAAGTTTATAATAGATTGGAAATAAAAACTAATGGAAAATAATAGGGGTTTGCATCTTAACTACTCAATAATTACCGAGATTGTTGATGAAAAATCAAAGGTTCTTGACTTGGGTTGTGGTGATGGAACTCTATTAAAAATGTTGAAAGATGAAAAGCATGTCTACGGAAAAGGTATTGAAATTAATCAGGATTCTGTGATTAATTCCATTGAAAAAGGTGTTTGTACAATTCAAGGTGATATTGATGAGGGTCTTGTTCAATTTTCTGATAAAGAATATGATTATGTCGTTTTAAATAGGACTGTTCAAGCTACAGAACATCCTGATTTTGTAATAAAAGAAATGCTAAGGGTTGGTAAAAAAGCTATTGTAAGTTTTCCAAATTTTGCATACTGGCGAGTTAGATTGTATTTGCTTTTGAATGGTAAAATGCCTATGTCAAAAATGTTACCTTTCAAATGGTACAATACCCCAAATATTCACCTTTTAACAATTAAGGATTTCTTTGAATTTACAGAAAATAACAATATGAAGATATTGAAATCAATTTATTTAAATCATTCAAAGGTTAGAAAAGATAAATTAGTTCGACTTCTTCCGAATTTGTTTGCGGAAGAAGCGGTGTTTGTGCTATCAAACTAATAGTTTACATATTGTATTTTT
>DBIX01000023.1:0-121 GCA_002297005.1 Cyanobacteria bacterium UBA791
TAAATAAAAAAAGACCCAAATTTTGGGTCTTTTTTTATTATAAATTTGGTTGAATTGTATTGGGATGAGAACCACCAAGCGGAGCTTGGTAAAGGTTCGAGCGTGAGTGAGCAGAGGGCGA
>DBIX01000023.1:189-16943 GCA_002297005.1 Cyanobacteria bacterium UBA791
AGGGCGAAGACTTGAAGATTTTAAAAAATGAAATTTTGAAAAATCTTCAATCGAAGACCCGTTTAATGCGAACGAGCAAGACAATCCCATCACTCGCCCCAGTTAAATAAAAAAAGACCCAAAATTTGGGTCTTTTTTTATTTACAACAAATGGCAAATAACCACTAGGCAAATAAGTAATAATAGGTTATACTGATTATATAATCTGGAGTAAATTGAGATGGCAGAGTTGAAGAAAATTATGTATGCAGAGGATGACGAGGATATTAGAACTATCGTCAAAATTTGTATTGATAATTTTTCTAACTGGGAGATTGAATTTGCTGAAAACGGTAAAATTTTATTAGATAGAGTTTCAGATTATAATCCAGATTTGATTTTAATGGATGTTATGATGCCTGAAATGGACGGCATAACAACTCTTAAATGTCTTAGAGAAAAACCTCAAACCTCTTTGATTCCAGTAATTATAATGTCAGCAAAAGTTCAAGAAGCAGAGATTGAAGAATACAAGCAACAAGATATTCTTGGTGTTATAAGCAAGCCTTTTGATCCAACGCAACTTGTATCTCAAATAGAAGAACTTTGGAAAAATTATCAAGATAAGAAGTAACAAATGACAGAAATCCCTGAAAATTTAGCAGAATCTCTTAAAAATCTAAAAGAGATGTACAGAAAAAAAATAGCAGAAAATATTGGTTATTACGAGGATTTGTTGGAAAACCCTATAACAGAAGAGGTTTTAACCGATTTGAGAATTAATGTTCATAAATTAAGTGGTTCTGCTGGAATTTATGGGTTTTTAGAATTATCTAATGCGACTCATGAATTTGACCTTGAGCTTCAAGACATGTTAAAGGGTGGAAAAGACTTATCTGAACATGTTATAAAAGCAAAAATTCGTGGAATTATAACAATAATGGCTGTTGAGAAAGAGGAGTAAAAGTTGCCTAGAGTAATGATTGCTGATGATGACGAATTTATTCGTTATTACCTGAAAAATTTACTTGAATACATCAAATTTACTGTTGTTGCTGAATGTGGCAATGGTGAGGATATTTTTGATGTCTTTTGGCAATCAAAACCTGATATTCTTTTATTAGATATTCATATGCCTGGTATCAATGGTGACAAATTCTTGATGGATAATAAAGAATTTGTCCAAGACACTTTGGTTATAATTCTGACCATGAGTATTTCTGAAGAAATTAGACATAACCTTGAAGAACAAGGTTATAAATATTTCTTGAGAAAAAACATTTCTCCAACTGAATTGATACAAACAATTCAAAGTATATGGAATGAATATAATGAAAGTAAAGTAAAACAATGACACAAAGTTTTGATACACCAGAATTTTTAAATTACTTACAAAAAAGGTTAAATTTTGAGCCGTTTGTTTTGAGAGATTTGGTAAAAGATCACTCAATTTTTGAAACGGCTGAGATTTTGGTGAAAAACTATAATGTAGATAAAGATAAGCTAGGTCAAATCTTTGCTGGATATTTAGGTTTTGCTTATGTTGATATAAACAATGTTATATTTGACCCACAGTTTATGAAATCTATTCCAAAAGATTATTTAAAAATGCAGGTAGTTTTGCCTTTGTACAAGTTTGGACCAGCAATTACCGTTGCAACTGCAAGACCTACTAATCCTTTCTTGCAGAATAATATTGAAAAACAGCTCCATTCTGTAATAAGTTTAGTATTTAGTTTCCCTCAAGATATTATTAATTATATTGAGGAACATTATGATGCAGAAGAAAAAGTTACACCTACGTAGCTATTAAGTATTTGCATTGAAATCGCATTTTAACAAGTTAAATGTAACGTAAAAGATTGTACGTTTGTCATTAGAATCAACTCCAATGTCGCCGTCCATGTTTTCTACAAGTTGTTTTGTAATGTACAAGCCTAAACCTGTACCTCCGTAGCTTCGTGTATCTGCTGGGTCAACTTGTGTGAATTTTTTGAACAAGTTTTCAATTTTTTCTTCTGGAATAAATGAATTATAATTTATTACAGCAATTCTTACCTTTGAATTTACTATTGATGTTTCTATATCAACGTTTGAGTCTTTTTTAGAGAACTTAATAGCATTTGATACAAGGTTTGAGATTATTTGTTTAAATCTTTCTTTATCAACATGTGCATAAACCTCTTCTATGTCATTTTTAAGTCCAAGGTTTACCTTGTATTGCATAGCGTATGGTGAAAGCTCTTCAACAGATTCGTTCAGTAATGAAATTAAATCTGTATCAATCATATTAAATGTTAGTTTGCCGGAATCTAATTTTGAAGTATCTAAAATATTATCGACCAACTTCTTAAGTCTTATAGAGTTTTTATCTGTCATTTCAAGAAGATTTTTTACTCTTTCTGTTAAGTCTTCTTTGAACAGACTTAGAATAAGCTGAATTGAGCCGATGATAGAAGTTAAAGGTGTTCTAAGTTCGTGACTTACAACTGAAATAAATTCTTTTTGAACCTTTTCAACTTTCTTTTCTTCCGTAACGTCACGGTGCATACCTGCGATACCTACAACTTTACCGGCAATATCATAAATTGGTACTTTGAAAATTTGGACAACACATTTTTCGCCTTTTATTTCGATTTCTCTTTCAGCATAAACCATTTCTCCAGTATTAATTACGTGGTCGTCTTCTGTTTTTATTAAGGCTAAAAATTCGTCAGAAGTGTCTTCAAAATAATGTTTTCCGATTAAGTCTTCTTCTTTAGAATATGGACTTATTTTTAATAAGTGTTTATTTACAGAAACATATTCACCTTTAGCATTTTTATACCAGGCTACGAATTGAATTGCACTAATAAGTTTTTCAATACTTTTGTTCTTTAAGTAGCTAAGGAAAAAGATTATGAATACAAAGAAAATCAAATAAGTAGCAAATACATACCAAGTAAATCGTGCAAAGGCTTTTTCTGTTGCATCAGAATATGTACCAGTACCGATAACCCAGCCCCAAGGTTCATATTTTACTGCCAAAGAGCGTTTTGTATATGTTTTGTTATTGTTATCTTTTTGTTTTTTCCATTTGTGTTCAATAACAGTATAACTAGATGTTGATTTATCATTTAAAGCTCCTGTTATAAGGGCTTTAAAGGCTTCTTTATCCCAGCTTGTGTCAATATCTTTAATATTTACACCAGTTTTGAAATGAGGATGCATTATAATATTCATATCATAATCACCTACCCAGATATAACCAGAGTCTTCTGAATAAGTGTAGTGCTTTAGAATAGTTAGAGCTTTTTCTTGAGCTTCTTTTTGAGTCATAACTCCTTTTTCAGCTTGTTTGTTTAAGTATTCAAAAGTATTATAAACTCTTTTTGTACGGTTATATATTTTGTCATATTCCATCTTGTAAAGAGCATTTTTTACTTGTACAAGTGCAAAAAATGTTACTGTTAAGGAAAGAATGACAGAGGCTATTAAAATCTTTTGCTCAAATTTATAATCTCTTCTCAAAGCGATACTCCATTAATTATCTAATAAAATTTGTATGAATTTTTTCTTCTGTTTGAGGTAGGTCAATGCCATTGTTTTTGCCTGATTCAATGCATTTTAATAACCAAGCCATATTTTGACCTAGTGTACGCATAATTTGTAAACCTTCAAGGTCTTGAAGAACTTCTTCTGGTTGATTTCCGTGAACCATATTCCAATAGTTTGAAGAAACTACAGGCATGCAGTTGATTGTAAAATGTTTTGTTATAGCATCGATGCTTGCAGTTGTGCCAGAGCGTCTTGCTGAAACGATGGCTGCTGCTGGTTTAAATTTGAAAGCTGAACCACCTGAATAGAACATTCTATCCATAGCAGAAAGAAGTCTTCCAGCTGGATGTGCATAATAAACCGGTGAACCGAAAATAAATCCGTCAGCTTGTCTTGCTTTTTCTACGTATTCATTAATTTTATCGTCTGTAATTACGCATTTGCCAGTTGTTCTACAAGCTTTACAACCCTTGCAATCTTTTATATCACCAAGAAATATAATTTCTGTTTCAACTCCGTTGTTGTTTAAAGATTTTTCAACTTCTTTTAATGCTGTATATGTGCAACCGTGTTCTCTTGAACTTCCGTTAAATAATAATACCTTCATTATGAATTTCCTTTCTTTAATTAATTTTGTAAGGGTTCAAAATCTTCTACCCCGTGTTTACATAATGGGCAGATAAAGTCAGGTGGTAATTCCCAACCCTCATAAATGTATCCGCAAATTTTGCATACAAAACCAACTTTTTTCTCTTTAGGTCTTTCAACTGGTTTTATATTTCTTTGGTAATATTCATAAGTTACAGATGGTACTTCTGAAATGATTTCAGCATTTTCAACCTCTGCGATAAACATTATATTTGTATCAAATTCTTTCTTATCAATAACTTTTGCAGATATTGTTGTGTTTGAGAATTTGTTTAAGGCTAAAATACCATTTTCTGTTCTGTATGAATAATTGCAGTCTGCAAATTTATCAGTATCTCTTCCTGAACAGAAACCAAATTGTTTAAACAAGCTGAATGGAGCTTCTTCTGTTAAGGTAGAAAGATTAAATTTACCAAGTTTATCAATTATTTCGCAAGTGTAATTCTTTTTATTTACAGAAATAGCAATAATGTTTGGTTTGCTTGTAATTTGATTTACTGTATTTATAATACATCCGCAATCTCTGTTATCCTTGTCTTTAGAGATTGCAACGTACAATCCATAGCTTATGTTCATCATTGGATTAGTATTTTCACTTCTAATAACGATTGATTTTGTAATGTTTTCAACCAAAGCATCTAATGTTTCCATTTGATTTTGTTTCATAGCTGATTTTATTGTAACTACTGGTTCTAAGTATGTTATATTTTTTAGGCTTGAAAGACTTTCTTTAGTAAGTTTTGCTACAGTTGATGCCCAAGTTCCGTTTTCAATGATAGAAATTGTTCTATTTTGAAGATTATGAGCTTTAAGCTCGTTTAGAACTGTTTCCATATTGCTGAAAATGCCAGCGTTATAAGTTGCAGCAGCAATTACGATATGAGAACATCTGAAGGCTTCTGAAACAATGTATGAGAAATGTGTTTTAGAAACATCATACATTTTAATATCTTTAACACCTTTATTTGCAAGTTTTGTTGCTAAAATTTCTGCAACATTTTCTGTGTTACCGTAAATTGAACCGTAAAGGATTAAAACAGTTTCTTCTTCAGGTTCATAAGTACTCCACTTTTGATATTTTTCTACGAACCAATTAATCTTGTTTCTCCAAACTGGACCGTGAAGTGGACAAATCATTTTTATATCAATGCCAGAAGCTTTTTTTAGTAAAGTTTGAACTTGTGGGCCATATTTACCAACGATATTTGTGTAATATCTTCTAGCATCATCAAGCCATTCTTCTCTAAAATTAACTTCATCAGCAAACAAATTACCGCTTACTGTTCCAAAAGTACCAAAAGCATCTGCTGAAAATAAAATTTTATCTGTCACATCATAAGTTACCATAACTTCTGGCCAATGTACCATTGGAGCAAAAACGAAAGTTAGGGTATGCTTACCAGTATTTAAAGTGTCACCTTCTTTTACAACTTGTGCACGAGAGTCAATATCAAAATTAAAGAATTGTTTAATCATTCCAACTGTTTTTGCGTTGCAAACGATTTTTGCAGTTGGGTATTTGTTCGCAACTATTTGTAATACGCTTGCGTGGTCAGGTTCCATGTGATTTACAATTATATAATCTAGATTTCTGCCCTCAAGTTCGTATTCCAAATTTTCTAAGAATTGTTGGCATACAGACATATCAACTGTATCTAACAATACTGTTTTTTCGTCTTTTAAAATATATGAATTATAAGAAACCCCATTTGGAATAGGGTATACATTTTCAAATAAGGCTAATCTTCTATCATTTACGCCAATCCAAGTTAAATCGTCAGTAATTTTTCTTGTGTTATACATAATAGTTTCCCTTTCTAAATTTTTAATGTATTTTACCATAAAAAATATTAAGATTATATAAATCTACTAGGTTTTATTTTTGTTGAGAGTAGAATAATATTGTGAGAATACTGAAATTAGGATTATGAAAGACACAATAAGAAAATATCACGTACATATTATGTTAATTGTTCTTGGAACATTGTTTTATTTTTTAGGACATTTCCAAAGAGCTGCTATTCCTGCTCCAATATTTGATATTTTGCAATCAGAATTAAATGTTTCAGCTACAAAAATAACGACATTTAGTGCAATATTTATGTATTGCTATGCTATTGGCAATTTGCTCTGTGGAGTTTTAGTTGACAAATTTGGTGGAATAAAAGTTATAATGGTTGGTTCTGTACTATTTACCATTGGTTCGCTATTGTTTTCAATAACAGAATATCTTCCACTTATGTATTTATCAAGAGGTTTGATTGGAATTGGTGCTGCATCGTTTTACTTGAGTCTTATTTCTGAGGCAAAAAAATGTTTTAAAGATAGACATGTTGGTGTTGTAATTTCCATTATTCTTTTTGTTGGTTATTTAGGTGGAGTTTGTGCAAATGCACCATTTGTAATAGCATCAGAAAGATTTGGCTGGGAAGAAGTCCTAGAAGCTTTAACTTTTGTCTGCATTTTTATTACATTAGCATTTTATTTTATACAACATTTAATTAAAGCTCCTCATGTAAACGAAAAAGTTCACTTAAATCATGAATCGTATTTAGAAGTTTTAAAACAAAAAAATAATTACTACTTAGGCATATACACTTCATTATGTACAGGCTTATATTATGTTATAATGACTGTTTTAGGGGTAAAATTTTTAAAAGATTTTTTGGGTTATTCATCAGAGCTTGCTGCTACAATTTTGTCATTTTTGGTTATTATTGGTTCTTTTTCTGGAGTAATTTTAGCTTCATTAAGTAAAATTTTTAATAATAGACTTGTATTTGTAAAATTTTTAGCATTTTTAGATTTTTTTATTTTTTCAGTAATTTCTGTTTGTATAATGTTTGATATAAAAACGCCTATTATTGCTGTGTTGTTGTTATTAATAGCTTTAAACGCTGCAAATACACCACTTACCGTCCCAATAACAATGAGCACAAATAATTATTCTGTTAGAACAACGGCGGCAAGTGTTATAAATAGTGTTTCATTTATTTTTGTTGGACTAGTTGCAACATTAATTGGCTTATTATTAGATTTATTTCCAATTGTTGGCAAAATCAACGGTAATATAATCTACGGCAAAGAATCATACTTAACAGTATTCTTATTCTTTACTGTACTTGCGATGATTGAAATTTTTGTATCATTTAAAATTAAAGAAAAGTCTAAACAATAACCTCTGGTTTATAAAAAATACCATTGATAACGACATCTTCAAAAAATTCTTCATCATTTTCAAGTTCTTCTTTTGTCATTGGGTAAAAATCTATAAATACATCAAAATCAACTTCGGCTTTACCAATAATACGCCAAATTTGTTCACGTTTATCCTTGTCTTCTTGGTTAAAAATTCCAACAAGAGTAAGATCTTCGTCCTCGTGTTCTTTGTAATCCGTATAAATTCCAGCCAAATAGATTCCTTGAAAATCATCAAAAACTTGTCCTAGTTCTTTATTCAAGGCTGAAATTATTTTTTCTATCTTATCTTTCATTGTGTAAAATGTTCCCTAATTCATCAAAAGAAACTTCCTTTTGAGTAGAAAGGCTAAGATTTTTAATATTTACAACATTTTTTTGTACTTCATTTTCACAATAGAAAACAGCGAATCTTGCAACTTTAGAAGCTTTTTCTAATTGTTTTGAGAATTTTCTTCCGTTTAAATCAAATTCTGCAGAAAATCCCATTTCTCTGATTTTTTGAGTACAGTATAGAGCATTAGTCATATTGTCAGAAACGACAAATACATCAAGTTTTGGGGTTTCTACAGGTGGAATAAGAGAAATTAATCTTTCCATGCCCATTGCAAAACCAATTGCTGGTGTAGGTTGACCACCCAAGTTTCCAACAAGTGTGTCGTATCTTCCACCACCGCAGACAGCGTTTTGTGTACCTAAGTTATTTGATTTAATTTCGAATACTGTTCTGTTGTAATAATCCAAACCTCTTACTAAAAGTTTGTTTATTTTGTATTTAATATTCAGTTTATCTAAATATGATTTTAGTTGCTCAAAGTGTTCTGAACATTCGCCACATATATAATCTGATTGGATAACTTTTTGTATTTCAGGCTTTTCAAAAATCTTTTTGCAAGAGTCAACTTTGCAGTCTAATAATCTTAATGGATTTTTTTCATATCTTTGTTGGCAATCTTCACAAAGATTTCCTAATTCGTCTTTTAAAGCTTCTTTAATACGATTTTTGTATTCAGTTCTGCAAGTAGGACAACCGATTGAATTTATTTCAACATCAAGGTCATTTAAACCTACTGCCTTTAAATAATCAACTGCAAGTGCAATAACTTCTGCATCTGCAAGAGGATTTTCGATACCAAACATTTCTACACCAACTTGTGAGAATTGTCTTTGACGACCAGCTTGAGGTCTTTCGTATCTGAACATTGGTCCCATATAATAAAGTTTTACAGGAGTTGGAAGTTTGTGCATGCCGTTTTCAATGTATGCTCTAACAACACCAGCAGTATTTTCTGGACGAAGTGTTATTGAACGTTCACTTTTTTCGAAAGTGTACATTTCCTTGTTTACAATGTCTGTAGTGTCACCTACACCACGTTGAAACAGTTCTGTGGCCTCAAAAATCGGAGTTCTTAATTCATGAAATCCAGCTCTAGAAAACACTTCTCTAGCTTGTTCTTCTATAAATTGCCATGTAGTAACGTTTTCTGGCAATATGTCTTTACAACCTTTTTGTACTTTTATTATATTTCCCATAAAAAAATTATATAAAGGCATAAGATAATTGTCAAATAAAGATGTTTTTTGTATAATAATTATTACTAGGCGTAGGGGTTAGAATTTGAAAAAGATTTTCCAACTATTATTAGTAATAGCACTATTTTGCATCACGTTACCATCGTTTGCGATTACAGAAAAAGCAACGGTGGAAAATGACGTGAAAGAAAAAACTCCTGCTGTTTACGACTTGAACGCTTGTGTGCAAAAGGCTTTAGAAAATAGTCCAAATATCAGAAAATATAGAGGATATTTAAAAGCTGCAAAATCAAGAGTTAGTCAGGCTAAAACGGATTTCTTCCCTACAATTACTGCTGGTACTGGTTATGGTTATAATGGCATGTCAGGTAATAAAATTAACTCAACCTCAGAGGGTATGTATTCAGCTTCAGCATCTTTAAATTGGTTGATTTTTAACTTTGGTAAATCTAATGCTAAAATTGATATGCAAAAATTTTATGCAATTTCAAGCCAAAACGATCTAGATAATGTCATTTTACAAACAATTTATAATGTTAGAACAAATTATTATGCAGTTCTTGCTGCAAAAGCTTATGTTAATATTCAGGACGAATATGTTAAATTAAATGAAAGACAATATCAAAGAACAAAAGCCTATTTTGAAGAGGGCTTAAAATCAAAAATTGATTTGGTAAACTCAGAAGTTTATCTTTCAGAGGCTAAAATTTCTTTAATTGATGCAAAAAATACTTATGATAGTTCAATTATTAGTTTGAACAATTCAATGTACATACTTGATTCACCTGATTACAGTATTAAAAATACTGAAACGTTCAATTTTAAGAGTGATACAGTAGAAGTTTCTTTGAAAGATGTTTCTAAAGACGAAAGATATTCAGTTCCTGAAAGTGTTTCTGATGCAGTTTTGACTTCTTCAGTTGAAAAAGCTGATATTCTTCAAAATTACACGTTTAAACCATTCCCTTACAATTTTGAAGATTCTGTTAAGTATGCAAAAGAACATAGGCCTGATTTAAAAGCTCTTTATGCTACTGAAAAAGCTATTCAAAAGGCTTTATTATATGCAAAAAGGGATTATTATCCTGCGATAACTGCAAGTGCAGGATATGATTTTAAAGATAATTCAAAAAGTGCTTATACAAATGGGTTGAATGCTGGTGCGTATTTGAATTTCCCAGTTATAAATGGTGCTAATACAAAATTTAAAATAGACGAAGCTAAGGCAAATCTTGATGTTGCAAAAGATTCTGTTGATATGGCAGAAAAAGATTTGTACTTTGAAGTTCAAAAAGCTTATATCAATATGAAAAAACTTGAAAAACAAGTTCCTCTTCAACAAGTAAAAGTAAGACAAACTTTAGAAAATTTTGAACTAGCAGATGGCAGATATGAAGTTGGTTTAGCTGATTTTATTGAACTTCAAGATGCTAAAGTAAATTATAATAATGCTCAAAGAGAGTATGTAAAAATTATTTTTGATTACAATGTAGCAAGAGCAAAACTTGAACTTGCAATAGCTATGCTACCAGAAGAAATTCAACAAACTGAAGGGACTACTAAGAAATGAAATTAAATAAAAAACGAGTAGCTTTTGCTACGATATTAGTTTTAATAACTGCTTTAATCGTTTTTGCAATAGGAAAAATGGTTAAGACTCGTAATTATAAAACAGAAAAAGTTGAAAGAAGAACTATTGAACAAGTAGTTGAAGCTTCTGGTACTATTAATCCGGTAAATACTGTTAGCGTCGGTTCTACGGTATCAGGTTTGATGATGGAAGTTTATGTTGATTTCAATTCGCAAGTAAAAAAGGGACAACTAATTGCTTTAATGGATACAAGTTTGTTTGATGCAAATTGTGCAAAGGCTCAAGCTACCTTGGTTAATGCAAAAGCAGATTATGCAAAACAAAAAGCAATTACTGATAACAGCTATAAAACTTATAAAAGATATAAAAATCTTGTATCTCGCAATTTTATGGCAAAAAGCGAACTTGATGCAGCACAAGCTGATTATTTATCAAACAAAGCCCTTTTAACGGCAGCTCAATCAAAAATTACACAAGCTCAAGCGGATTATGATTATAATGCAAGATTACGTTCTTTTGCATATATCTATTCTCCAGTTGATGGCGTAATTGTTACTCGTGCAGTTGATCCAGGACAACCAGTTGCAGCAAGTTTCCAAGCACCTGAACTTTTTACCGTTGCTAAAGATTTGAAAGAAATGCAAATTGAAGTAAGTGTTTCAGAAGCCGATATTGGCAAAATTAAAGAAGGTCAAGAAGTTGATTATACTTTAGACGGTTATCCTGATGAAGTCTTTAAAGGTAGAGTAACACAAGTTAGATTATCTCCTACAACTGTTTCAAACGTTGTTACTTATACAGTTGTAGTAGGCGTTGATAACGAGGATTTAAAACTTAAACCTGGTATGACTGCAAATGTATCTATCATTACTCAAAAACAAGAAAATGTTCTTTGCGTTCCAACACTTGCCTTGAAATTTACTCCGGTTACAAAAGGTGAAATTAAGCGTTACGAAAATCAAGGTGTTTGGATTATGAAGAAAGGTCGTCCAACTAGATTTGATGTTCAAACTGGTGCGAGTGATGATACTTATACAGAAATTAAATCTAGTGAAATTCAAGAGGGCGATAAAGTTATTGTCGGCTCAGGTAAAGATGCTAAAAATGGTAAAAACGGTGGCAAACCACTAATGAGAATGTTCTAATATGGCTTTGATAGAGGTTAAACACGCTATAAAAACTTATGCAACAGGCGAGGCTGCTTTTAATGCGTTGAATGATGTTTCGCTTACTATTGAAAAAGGTGAATTTGTTGCTATTATGGGGGCATCAGGTTCTGGTAAATCAACTTTTATGAATATGCTAGGTACTCTTGATAAACCTAATTCAGGTACATACTATCTTGACGGTATTGATGTTCTAAACCTTGATAGCGACAGTCTTTCAGAAATTCGTAATACAAAATTAGGCTTTGTATTTCAAGGTTTTAATCTTATCTCAAGAACATCAGCCATTGATAATGTTGAATTACCAATGATTTATAAAGGTGTTGATGAAGAAACAAGACATAAAAGAGCGAAAGAGGCTTTAAAGATTGTTGGTCTTGAAAAAAGAGAAAATCACATGCCAAATCAAATGTCAGGTGGTCAACAACAACGTGTTGCAATTGCAAGAGCTATTGTTAATGATGCACCGCTGATTTTGGCGGATGAACCTACTGGTAACTTGGATACAAAAACAAGTATTGAGGTTATGGAATTTTTCTGTAGCTTGAATGAAAAACACGGTAAAACAATTGTTTTGGTTACTCATGAACCTGATATTGCTGAATATTGTAAAAGAGTTGTGAGATTTAAAGACGGAAATATCATTTCTGATGAGGTGAAAAGAAAATGATAGATTCAAAAACAATAATAAAAATTGCTATAAATTCTTTAAAAATTAATAAAATGCGTTCAGCTCTTACAAGTTTGGGTATTATTATCGGTGTAAGTGCTGTAATTATTATGCTTGCGGTTGGTACTGGTGCTAGAGAAAAAATTGCCAAGGATATGGAATCTATGGGTAGCAATTTGTTGATGATACGTTCTGCATCTGCTAAATCAGGTGGTGTCCGTATGGGTATGGGTACAAAACCTACTTTGACGCTAAAAGATGCCGAGGCTATAGAAAAAAGAGTTAGTGGCATTATGGCAATTGCACCTTATTCTACTGAAGCTAAACAATTAACTTATGCAAACCAAAACTGGTCAACTACTGTTGGTGGTACAACTGCACCATATTTATTTATTAGAAATTATGAAATTTCTGAGGGTAGAAATTTTGTGCCTGAGGATGTTAAAAATAATGCTAAGGTTGCGATTATTGGTAATACAGTTGCAACAGAATTGTTTGGGGATGTTAATCCAATAGGGAAAATTATCCGTGTCGGAAGTGTACCTTTTAAAGTTATTGGTCTTCTTGAAACGAAAGGTCAGTCAGGTATGGGGCATGACCAAGATGATTTAATTTTTATTCCTATAACTACTGCTCAAAAAAGAGTTTTTGGTACAGATTTTCCTGGAACAGTCGGTATGATTGCTGTTAAAGCTCAAGATGCGGAAGTTTTAGATCAAACTCAACAAGAAATCGAAGAATTATTGAAATATAGACACAATATTGGTAAAACTCAAGATAATGACTTTGAAATAAGAAACTTGGCACAAATGCAAGAAACAATCAAATCTTCTGCTGCAGCAATGTCATTACTATTAGGCTCAATTGCTTTTGTATCTTTAATTGTAGGTGGTATTGGCATTATGAATATTATGCTTGTATCTGTTACAGAAAGAACAAAAGAAATCGGTATAAGAATGGCTATTGGTGCTAAAGCAAGTGATATTAGAATACAATTCTTGATAGAATCATTCTTGCTATCAATGATTGGTGGTTTGATAGGTGTTCTGATAGGTTGTGTGATTACAGGGATTATAGGACTTTTTGGTATTATGACTGTTTCTGTATCACTATTTTCAATTATTTTATCTCTAGGGTTTTCAGCACTTGTCGGTGTTGGATTTGGTTACTATCCTGCTTATAAGGCCTCTTTGTTAAATCCAATTGATGCTTTAAGATACGAATAAAGAAAACCTCCCTTATGACATATCATCATAAAAGAGGCAAGATAACTTTGAGCAATCAGAAGAGTTGAGGATTTACATATTTATAATATGATTTTTTTTACTTTAAATCATTGGGCTTTAAGACTATGTTTTATTTTTAAAGTAGTTCTTTTTGTTTATAAATAAAAGGATTTTTTTAATAGGCAATTTTCATGAGTTTCATGTTTTTATAAATACATAAGTAGTGATAGGTAAAGTTTTACATGATTTCAATAGGTAATCCGACTGCATCTCCAATGATGTCAAATACAGTTAAACCAAAAGAGCCTGAAACACAAACAAAGGCTAAAAACCCTGCCGAAACAGGCTATAAAAAAATAACAGGCGGACAAATTAAGGATATTCTTGCAACTCCTCAAGTTGTACGTTCTGACTGCTATCTTGTTTCTACTTTAAAATCTCTTGCCAAATCTCGTATGGGCAAACAAATGCTTAAACAAAGTATCAAAACCTCTCCAGACGGTGATAGTTTTGAGATAACTTTTAACAAATATGATAAAAATAACACATACAGAGTTGAAAAAGACATGAAATATAACGTTGTATGTGGTAGAACAAAATTAAATCCAACTGGTGCAGTAGAAACTGCAACAAATTTTGTTGTGCAAGATAGAAAAGATGCGAAACCAGCTTTGATAAGAATTTTTGGACCTCTATGCTGTGGCGAATCTCCATTAGAGGGTAATCTTGCAAGCAAATATATGGAAGCTTTAACAGGTAGAAAACCTATTTCTTTGGGTGACGATAGTTTAAGACCTCTTTCATCTAAGAAAGAAGAGGCAACAAAATTGCTTGATGATATTGGTTCTCAAACAATGAATCACCATAGCTTTGTAGCTGGGTCAAAATTGATGAACACTAAAGATGGCATTGGTACAATGCATTACTATGTTATTAATAAAGTTGATAAAGATAAAAAAGAAGTTCACCTTGTAAATCCAAGATATGTAGATTTTACAAAAGGAACATCAAAAGAAGATTTTGATAATGATTTAAAAAATGATGGCATGAAAGATTCAAAATATCTTGAAAATCAAAGAAACAAACTTAAAGAAATGCCAAAAGTATATAAATTGAGCTATGACCAATTTATGAACAATTTCCGCTCAATTGTTGGCTATTTTGATGACAAAGTTATGAAAAATAAAAAATAATTGATATTTTTGCTATAATATTTTTACAAGAATATTTGAAAGGTATTTTATATGGCAAAGATTATTTTAACAGGTGATAGACCAACTGGTAAACTTCATGTAGGTCATTATGTAGGTTCTCTTCGTGAACGTGTTGCTCTTCAAAATGAGGGTTCTTACGATAAAATCTTTATTATGATTGCTGATGCACAAGCTTTAACTGATAATGCTGAAAATCCTCAAAAGGTTCGTGATAACATTATCGAGGTTGCTCTTGATTATCTTGCTTGTGGTATAAATCCTGAAAAAACAACTATTCTTATTCAATCAATGATTCCTGAATTGACAGAACTAACTTTCTATTATATGAATTTAGTTACTGTTGCAAGAGCTCAACGTAATCCAACTGTTAAAACAGAAATTAAAATGAGAAATTTTGAAGCAAATATTCCTGTAGGTTTCTTTGTTTATCCAATCAGCCAAGCTGCTGATATAACAGCTTTTAACGCAACACATGTTCCTGCTGGGGAAGACCAAAAACCTATGATTGAACAATGCAGAGAAATTGTTCACAAGTTTAATTCAATTTATGGCGAAACTCTTGTTGAACCAAATATTGTTTTACCTAGAAATACTGCTTGTCTTCGTCTTCCAGGTTTAGACGGCAAAGCTAAAATGAGCAAATCTCTTGGTAATTGTATATATCTTTCTGATGAACCAGAAGATATAAAGAAGAAAATTATGTCAATGTTTACTGATCCAAACCACTTAAGAGTGGAAGATCCAGGTGAAACTGAAAATAATCCAGTATTTATTTATCTTGATGCATTTAGCAGAGATGAACATTTTGCAGAATTTTTACCAGAATATCAAAATCTTGATGAACTTAAAGCTCATTATCAAAGAGGTGGCTTAGGTGATGTTAAGGTTAAAAAATTCTTGAATAACGTTATCCAGTCAGAACTTGAACCTATTAGACTTCGTAGAAAAGAATGGGAAACAAAAACTCCTGAAGTGTACGAAATCTTGAAAAAAGGCACATCTGAAGCACGTGAAGTTGCATCTCAAACACTTGCAAACGTTCGTAGAGCTATGAAAATTAATTATTTTGAGTAAATATTATTTTTTACTTCTTCCAAAAATGCTTTTTGTGCGTTTGTAAATATAGGGTGTCTTTTCCAAACGAGAGCATATTTTATCTGCAATTTAGGTTCAAAAGGAGCAAAACAAATATCCTTGTCGTTTTGTTGAAATAAATTTTTTGTTGTCACAAAATAACCTAATCCGCTATTAACAAAAGAATTAGGGCTACTTTGTACAACATTATAAGAGGCAACAATATTTAAATCCTCTAATTTCATATCTGCCCATTTTGCAATAATTTGTTGTAACCCTATTCTTCGGTGAAGAATAATTGGTAAAGATTTAAAATCTTCTCTTGTTATAAATTCTTTTTGAGCAAACTCACAATTTGATTTCATTATTATTCCCCATTCAGAGTTTTCTGGTAGGGATAAGTAGTCATACTTTGTGGCATCAACTGGTTCTAATAAAATTGCAAAGTCTATATTTCCATGGTCAATTTGTTCGCATATATATTCAGCATCGCCACTATAAAAATTAAATTTAACTCTCTTGTGTTTTTTTCTTAAATTGGATGCAGATTTTAATATAGTAGATGATGGAAATCCCCCAATTGTAATTTCACCCTCAATGTTGTTCAAGTTTGAACCAATTTCTTTTTCTGTTTTTTCTAATAAAGAAATTATTTCCTCGGCTCTTCTACGTAAAATAACTCCCTCTTCTGTTAGTGAAACTTTACGTTTTCCACGAATTAATAATTCCTTGCCCAATTCTTTTTCAAGTTCTTTTAGCTGGATTGAAAGAGAGGGTTGAGAAATATGTAATTTTTCTGATGCTCTTGTAATGTTTTCTTCGTTTGCAACTGCTAAAAAATATTTTAGTAAACGTATTTCCATAATTACTTTTACCTTTGTTATTTATAAAAACTATAATTAAATATAAATTATTTAT